>SPBQ01000127.1 GCA_004525875.1 Myxococcales bacterium | reverse complement strand
GGCCACGGCCGTGCAGGTCTGCGATCTCGCAGTCTGCGACGTCAACGATGATGGTGGCATCACCGCCAGCGATGCGCTGATCGTCCTGCGGGTGGCCGTGAGCCTCCCGGGCGTGCTGGTTTGCCCGGTGGCCTAGACGCCGCACCGAACAGTCCGCTCGAAGAGGGCTGTCTTTTTTTCGCGTGACGACCGCTGTGTCGTCTATGTCGTCGCTGGGCCTACTCCGGCTCGTCGTCGGCCGTTAGCTGCAGCGGCACGGCGCCGCCGGCCTTCTGCACCGAGAGGGTGTAGTTCGCCTGAGCGGCGTTGGCGCAATCATTGATACACTCAGCGACTTCCACAGTGCAGACCCCGTCGGCCGTCGCGCTGAACGTTGCGTGCGGGCAGCCAAACCCGAGCGGTGACGGGAACGTACACGGCACCTCGTCGTCGCCCTCGATGGCGTCGCCGTTGTCACAGCCCGAGCCCGCACCGAAACAGAGGTCGGCGGCGGTTCCCGCATCTACGGTATCGGCGCGCACTGACAGCGTATCTCCCGCTTGGACGGGGAACGTGTAGCGATCGACCGAGCCCGGCTCGCAAGGCGTGAGGTCCTCCGAAACCGGCGAAAGCAGCCCGCACTGACAGCTCGAAAGGCAAACTCCTGGGCAGGCGGTATCATTGGCACCGTCACACTGCTCGCCGCCTTCCTTGTTGCCATTGCCGCAGACCGCGGCCGTGTCCGGGTATGCCGCGCCAGAGATCGTTTCGTTGACCGCGTGCGCGTTCTCGACCACGCAGTCGCCAACGGAATCCGGATCGAGCGCGCCGCCGCAGATGCTAGCGAGCACGGGGATCTCACCGCCGCTGCACGACTTGACGATGAGGGCGCGTGCGCTGGCCTCCGCCTTGGCGATGATGCCCTTGACGTCGGCGTCCTTGCAGAAGCTCACGCCGGCCGGGAGGCTCTTCTGGCCGGTGTCGGTCTTCTTCTGGCACTTTGCGGTCTCTCGGACCAGCGTCGCAGTCAGCTTCACGAGCGCTCCCGCGATCGCGTCGTCGCAATTTGCGACATCCTTCGGCGCCGGAATCGGCACCGGCGTGTCACCGTAAGTGGTGACGGCGGCGCTTACCACCGCGTCTTCTGCGAGGCAGGTCAAACAGTCACCGACGGCGGTCCAATTCCCGCAGAGTCCGTCGCCGGGGGTTACGTCGCACTCGGAATCGCCGGCGCACGGTGCGCCAACGTTGCCCGCGCTGCAGAGACCGATGTTGATCAACGCACAAGGCGCCGGGCAGCTGCCGTAGCCGGAGGCAGCCGGCGAGCCGCCCTTGGCGCAACCGAGCGCCGCGGAGCGCACGCCGTCGGCGAGCACTTGGAACTGTGCGGCGGTGTCGGCGTCATCTGTGGCCGAGTTGCAGTTCGTCGCGCTGTCGAGCTTTCCCGCGAGGCGTGCTTTGTGACAGCGCGAGATCGCCGAGCTCCCGACCGCGGCATAAGATCTCAACGCCGCACCGAGGTCCGCTCGACAGCCGCCACCCTCAGCGGAGGGCAGGTGCTTGGTTCCGAGAAGAGGCTCCACCGGTCCGCGCATTACGAACGTGAACGGCGGCGGCGGCGGAGAGATGACGATCGGACACGCCGGACAGTCGCCGTCACAAGGGGCCTCCGGGCAGTAGGTCAAATCACCGTTCGTATCCACCTGCAGCGTGATGGGAATCGGCTTCGGCGTGGCCGCTGCATCGAGCTTGCTTTTGCAGAGCTTGTCTTGGTCGTTGTCCTCGTAGCAGCAGAACTCCATGTACTGCTTCTTCACACCCGTATCCTTCGGCGACACTTTGTATTTGATCGTACACGACGGCTGATCGGGCCCGGCCAACGTCACGCAGGCTTTCTTCGGCAGCGGATCCGGAAGCGCGCCGTTGAAGGGGGGCACCGGTGTGCACGGATCGTCATCGTCGCCGCCGGTGGGATCCGGCGTCCATCGGTACGCTAGTCGTTTGATGTACTCGATGTCCTCCTCGTTGTCGTGCGGCTGAACTGCGCAGGATTGCGCTAGTGTATTGCTGTTCTTGTCGAGAATTTGGAACGTCGCCTGGTTTGGCGATACACCCGCGATGCCTGTGATCAGCAGCCGCCGGCAGTGAGGTTTCAAGCGCGCGTGCGCCTCAGGTGCGATCGCGACCAGGAAGAAGACAACTGCGATGATTCCGAAGCCTGCGTAGCGGACACGGCGACATACCGACGAGCTAGACTGCATGCGAGAACCCCCTTGTTGCTCCGATCGGCGTACGACGGTGCGCCGCAAGGAACCGGCTCATCGCTACGTCGCCACGTCTAACTTTGTCAACAGAAAACCTTCTGACTGATCCAATCGGGGGGGCTCGCAGAGCGGGCGTACTTGAATGTGTCGTTGACAGGGCCGGGAGCGGGGCGCTAAGGAACAGATTCGGTTCAGGCTCCTGTGCCACAGGATACGTGGCGTTCGGAGCGGGGGGGCGATCATGTTCGAGAGCGCGAAGGCTGCCCGGTCGGCACTCGGTAATTGGCCTTTTGCATCCTCGGCGCGACGCGCGAGCGTCGTGGCCGGGATCCTCGTCGCTGCGACACTGAGGGGGTCTCCCGCTTCTGCGCAGGTAGGAGATTTCCAGTTCGTCGCCGTCGGCGGCACGACAACGGCCTTCGGCCGTATCATCGTCGCCGGAACCATCGGCGCCAACGATGGAATCTGCGACTCGATCTCGGTCGCCGCCGGCGATGACGTACTGCTCATCGTGCCGGGCGCAAGCACGCCGCGACAAGTCGGCATCCGTCGCGGCCCGAATTTGACGATCAACTCGACGCCGGTTGCCGACGATGTAACGACCATGGCGATCTGCGCCGGCGCCAACGTCGTATTCGACTCGGTGGTCGCGGGTGACGACGTCAACGTCTCCTTGGACACGCGATGCTCGGCAGTGTGCCCAACGTCGGCATGTATCCTTCCGGGACTGGACGACATTCTTCAAACCACCGTCGTCCCCGACGACGTGGCGGTGCCCTACATCTCGACGGGTGCCAACGGAATATTGAACACGACGCTCGCGGGCGACGACATCTTCGGGCCCTCAATTTTTGGTACGGACCAGGGTCTCAGAGACTCGACCTGTGTCGACGCCGGCCCCGACGGCATCGCGCAGACGAGCCTCTGCGGCACGGGAACACCGGACGTCGGTGAGATCTGCGACACGGCCGGCAACAGCGCCACCTGCGACTCCGATTGCACCCTCCCCGCCTGCCCGGACGCGATCTTCAATCCTGCCGCGGGCGAGCTCTGCGACACCAACGGCGACTCGGTGAGCTGCGACGACGATTGCACGGCGCCCTCCTGCGGGGACGGCAATCCGAACATCCCTTCGGGCGAGGAGTGCGACGACGGCAACGCGAACACGAATGACGGCTGCACCCCGCTCTGCGTGGCCGAAGTTTGCGGCGACGGCATCCTCCAGACGGGGATCGGCGAGGAATGCGATGACGGCCCGGGCAACTCGAACTCTCTGCCAAACGCGTGCCGCACCAGCTGTCAGTTCGCTTTCTGCGGCGACGGCATCATCGATTCGGCGAACAGCGAGCTCTGCGACGACGGTGACAACCTGAGCAACGACGACTGCGTGCTCGGCTGCGTCGTGGCCACCTGCGGAGACGGATTCCAGAAGACCACAGGCACCCCTCCCTTCGAGCAATGCGACGACGGCGACCTCGTGCCGGGCGACGGCTGCAACGCTCTTTGCCGGAAGGAGAAGCCGGTGCAGTGCGGTAACGGCACCGTCGATTCACCCTACTGCATCTCGGGCGAGACGGGGATCTGCGCCACGAACGTGGACTGCGATACCTCGCTCGGCGCGGGCGACGGCGTCTGCTTCCAAGAGGAGTGCGACGACAAGAACAACTCGGACAAGGACGACTGTTCGAACAGCTGCTTCGATTCGTTCTGTGGCGATGGCTTGGTGAAGACGAAAGGCAACCCGCCCTACGAGGAGTGCGACGACGGCAACCTGTCGGCCGGCGACGGCTGCAGCCCGAGCTGCATCAACGAATGCGGCAACGGCATCATCGACGGCGCCTGTTCGCAGGGGCTCGTCAACACCTACTGCAACGTCGACGCAGACTGCGATACGTCGCTCGGCGCCGGCGACGGCGCCTGCGCGACCGAAGCTTGCGACACCGGTATAGACGGCCTCTGCATCCCGGGACTGACGGCCTGCTCGCAGCTCTGTACCATCACAACCTGCGGCAACGACCAGGTGGAGTGCAGCGAGCAGTGCGACCTCGGTGCGAGCAACGGGGTACCGGGCAGCGGCTGTACGGCGCTCTGCGAGCGCAACCTCGTCGGCGCGCAGGAGCTCCGCAGCATCTTCGAGTGCCCCGGCGCGTGGACCATGGACTCGCCGCCCCGGGACTTGAAGTTCAAGAAGCAGATTTGCACCGATGGAGCGGCCTGCGACTTCGATACGGTGGTCAACGGCGAATGCGCGTTCAGCATCGGCATGTGCCTCAATCGCCCGGACCCCCCCGGCTGCCAGACGGGATCGATCGTCGCGGTCGACATGCCGCGGCTAAAGACCGCATTCCCCTACGCGGCGGAAGCAGCCGAGGAGCTTACCGACGCGCTCGGCGCGCTCACGGCGGATGCGTTCGATGCACCGGGCCGTTGCCGCAAAGGCCGCTCTCGGAAGAACTGCACGTTCAACACGGACTGCGACAGCCACCTCGGTGCCGCCGACGGCATTTGCGACGTGGCCACAGGTGTCGCATATCTGCCGCCGCTCGCCGGCGCTTCGAACCAGCTGGCGTCCTGCACGCCGGGTCAACCCGTTGTCGTTCCGGTCGGCGCGCGGCTATCCATGAAGAGCTATGTGCGACGTGACGGGGGGCTGAGGGGCGATCGCGACAACGTGCGACTCCGCTGCATAGCCCCGTAGCGAGAGTCTTGTTATTCGGACACGCGTTGGGCACTCTGGGCTCCGCGGCCGAGCATTCGGCCCGGCCCTCGCGTGATCCAGAGCGTCCTGACATCCCGACACCTCGGCGCTGTCGCGCTGATGCTGATCGTCGCGGCACCATGCTCGGTTTAGATCGCACCTGACGGCGACGAATTCCAGGTCAACACCTACACGACCGGCGGCCAGATCCTGCCCGACGTCGCCCACATCGGCGAAGACCAATTCGTGGTCGTATGGGAGCTACAGCCCGACGGGTCCTCGGGCGGCATCGCCGCGGCGCGATCGACGCGAATGCGCTGTCGGTCACGGCCGCCACCTTGCGGATGCGCTGGTGGTGGTCGCGGATGAATCGCAGGTGGGAGAGGACCGCCGCGAAGTCGTTCCAGCCGGGGAACGACTCTGTCTCGATCATCAGCCCGCGCAGCTCCCCCTGCTTCTCGAGGTACGGGTCGATCTCGCGAGCCAGCGTCTCGAAGTCACCGGCCTCGAGCGGTTCCGCCGGCTTCACGACGAGAATGGCTTCGTCTTCCAGAAGCTCGTGTGTGAGCATGTCCTACGACTCTCCCTCGGGTACCAGGTGCAACAGCAACCTTGGTCACGCCGCGGCGGCGAGTAGGAACAAGTCGTACGCAGCACACGATCCCCACGCTCGCGACTGCCGACGCAGCAGCGTCGGCGCCTGCCACGTGCGCAATCAACATGCTCAAGCCGAACACCGGCGGGGCCTCCCAGGCATTGAGCTGGGCGGCGTTGGCCCGTGCACCGGCGCCCTCGAGTGCGGCTGCCTGGGCGCGCGGATGGTGAGTGTCGATCGTTCCGAACTGCCGGTTCTTGCAGTACGCGCCGACGCCCGTGTGCACGTACGCAATAAAGTTACCACCAGGACACACCAAAAAGGAGTCGTCATAGGGCAACGTGCTTATCTGTTCGTGTACGTTGATTACAGCGAGCATCTGCACGGGGAGCCCGTACTCGGCCGCCAGCTGAAGATCCGGGCCGGCGCCAGCCTTCGAGGAGTGCGACGACGCCAACACCTCGCCGGGCGACGGCTGCAACGCCACCTGCGCTGCCGAATGCGGCAACGGCGCGATCGACGGCGGGTGCTCGCAGGGCCTGGTCGGCCAGTTCTGCCAGAACAACGGCGACTGCGACACCGGCCCACCCGACGGCGTGTGCGTCACCGAGGCGTGCGACTGGGCGATCTCGGGCCTGTGCTTCGCCGGCCCCAACAGCTGTTCGCATGTGTGTCAGTTCGCGGCGTGCGGAAACGACGAGGTGGAGTGCGACGAGCAGTGCGACCTCGGCGTCAACAACGGCGTCGCGGGTAGCGGCTGCACGGCGCTGTGCGAGCGCAACCTCATCGGCAGGCGCGAGCTCAGGGGCCGCAAGGAGTGCAACGGCGCATGGACGCTCGACTCGCCTCCGCAGGACGTCGCTCGCAAGACCCAGCGCTGCACGGACGGCGCCGCCTGCGACTTCGATGCAGCAGTCGGCCAGTGTACCTTTCGCGTAGGGGTGTGCCTCAACCGCCCCGAGCCGGCCAACTGCACGGCCGGAAATCTGGGCTCGGTCGACCTGCTCGGGATCGACGTCAACGATCCCGTCGAGGCCGCCGCAGCGCAGGCGATCACGACCGCCACGGAGACCCTCACCGTCGGCGGCGTCGATACGCCGGACCGCTGTCGCGAGGGCGTCCACACGAAGAGCTGCTCGATTCCCGACGATGACGAGTGCGACACCTTCCTGGG
>SPBQ01000257.1 GCA_004525875.1 Myxococcales bacterium | reverse complement strand
GCGCATGGCCGTGCGGCTCGCCGCAGCCCACGCGTTCAGACCCATCGCGCTCCTACGTACCGGGCGCATCCTCAACGCGTACAGGCGCGCGCAGGAAGAGCTGCGCACCACCGCGATCACGCTCGACCTGGCGACGGCCCAGCTGGACAGTGCCGCGGTTCGCGGCCGCGTCACGCGCGACGTCGTGATCGAGTACGTCGAGCGCTGGATGCACGCCGAACCGCTAGAGCTGCTGGAAGGCGCCGCACGATCCGGCCTGCTGGCGCTGGCCGAAGCCGCTCGCCGGCGAGGCATCCGTCTGGCCGCGGTCTCCGACTATCCCGCCGAGGCGAAGCTGGAGGCCCTCGGCGTTCGCCATCTGATCGACGCCGTCGTGTGCGCGCAGGACCCCGAGGTCCAGCGCTTCAAGCCCGACCCGCGCGGCCTGTACGTCGCACTCGATCGACTTGGAGTGAGCACCGAACGCGCCGTCTACGTCGGCGATCGGCCCGACGTGGACTGGCCGGCGGCCCGGCATGCGGGGATGGCCTGCTTCATCATCGGCGCCGCCGGCAGGCCTGGCGCCGGCCCACCCGATTCATGGACGCCCGTCAGCGACTTCGAGGAGCTTCGCCACGCCCTGCTCGACTGAGCCGAGGCCCGTGACCCGCGCGATCCACTAGCGAACGATGTCGATGCGGTAGTTGCCCGTCTCGTCGAGCTCGGCTCGGTCACCCGGGTTGAGGACGATCGTCGTGAAGCGCTCCTCGACAATGGCCGGTCCTTCGATCACGTGACCGTAGCCGATCCCCTCACCATCGTAGACCGGCGTCTTGATGAACGCGCCGTCGAAGAACGCATCGCGCTCGCCCTTCAGCGCGTCCGCCGTCGTCGTGGTCATGCGCACCGCACGTGCAAACTCCGGCTTCCACGTTTCGCCCACGGCCTGCAGCCGCACCGCGCGCAGCACTGGCTCCTCGTCGCGCGAGGCAAAGGTATGGGTCCGCTCGTGCAGGTCGTGAAACTCCTCGAACGTTGCAGCCAGATCCTCGGCCGTCATCGAGTCACCCGAGATACGGGCGGGAACCGCCATGTCGAAGGTCTGACCCGGGTAGCAAATGTTCAGGAAACGCCGGAGCTCGAGCTTGTCCCGTTCGATGCCGGCCTTCGCCAGCTCGCTCTCGGCGTGCTTCGTTACCTCGGCGAGCAGCTCGTTGACGCGGCCGACATCGGCATGTGCTGCCGGAGCGATGTAGGATCTCTGCGTGTCCACCACGCAGTCGGCGATCAACAAGCCGAGCGCAGAAAACGCGGGCGAGGTCTTCGGAACGATCAGCCGGCGGATGCCGAGCTCCTCAGCCTGTCGCCCGGCATGCACGGGGCCGTTGCCGCCGTATACGACCATGGCGAAATCGCGAGCGTCGAGTCCCGACGCCGAGGAAGCCCGGCGGATCGCGTTGGCCATGTTGGCATTGACGATGCGGAAGATGCCGTGGGCCGCTTCGACGGGGTCAAGACCGAGCGGCCCCCCGATCTGCTCCGTGATCGCCTCGCGCACCCCGGCGCTCGAGAGACGGAAATCCCCACCGCACAGCGCTTCGGGGTTGATGTAGCCGAGGACGAGGTTGGCGTCGGTGACGGTCACCTGCGTGCCGCCGCGCCCGTAGCAGATCGGTCCCGGCTCGGCCTTCGCGCTGTGCGGCCCGACCCGTAGCGCTCCCGCCTCGACGTAGGCGATCGAGCCACCGCCGGCGCCGATCGAGTGCATCTCGACCATCGGCAGCCCCACCAGGTAGCGATGCTGCCAGTTCCAGAAGCTGCGGACGCCGGGACGCCCGTCCTTGACGAGGCAGACCTCGTAAGAGGTCCCGCCCATGTCGATGGCGATGAAGTCGCCGATCTCGGCGCGGGCCGCCACCGCGCAGGCGCCCATGACACCGCCGGTCGGGCCCGAGCCGAGCGCGGTCACGGCGTGGTCGGCCACGAAGCCGGCCGTCATGATCCCGCCGTTCGACTGCATGATGAGCAGCTCCCTGGCGTAGCCGGCCTCCGTCAGCGCGGCCTGGAGACTGCGGAGATAGCGCTCGACCCGCGGCCCTACGTAAGCATCGACCAGTGTCGTCGAGGTTCGTTCGAACTCCGGCGCCGTCGGCATGACCTCGTGGGAGAGCGACACCCGCACGCCCGGATACTCCTCCTCGATGATCTCGCGCAGACGCTTCTCGTGGGCCGGGTTGACGAACGAGAATAGCAGCGTCACGGCAATGGACTCGATGCCGTCGCGCCGTAGCCGACGCACGGCCGTGCGCGCGGCCTCCTCGTCCAGCGGCGTGACGACGTTGCCCCGGAAATCCAGGCGCTCCGGGATGCCGAACCGGTGCCGACGCCGCGCGATCGGTACGGGCGGCGGATAGGCCGGGTCCCAGATCTCCTCCTTGAAGCCGCGCCGGATGTCGATCTCGTCGCGGTGCCCCTCTGTTGTCAGGAGGCCGGTGCGCGCGCCGTTCATCTCGATCATCGTGTTGTCGGCGGTGGTCGTGCCGTGGACGATGAGCGCCGTGTCCCCGAGGAGAGCGCGAACATCGAGCCCCTCGTCCTCGGCCAGCAGGGAGATGCCGATCATCACGCCGCGGGACTGGTCCTCGAGCGTACTCGGGACCTTGAACAGTCGCAGCTCGCCCTCGGGCCGGACGAGCACGAAGTCCGTGAACGTTCCGCCGACGTCGATACCGATGCGGTAGCCCCTGCCGCTCACTCGATGGCCTCGTGCGTCGACCGCAACGCGCGGGTGGCGACCTCATCGACGGAGAGCGTACCTTCGTCCGCGCTGCCGGCGAGGACGACCCCGTAGTCACACTCGGCCGCAGCGACCGACACGAACTCATCGAGAACGTCGTCGAGCACCGCGCCGGGATCCCGTGCAAACGGGTCACCCCATCCGCCGCCGCCGCCGTACACGTACTCGAACGCCTCGCCGGCCGCATGCGGGGCGCCGTTGGCCATCACCGGAACATGCTCTGCGGTGTCAGTGCCCACGCGGATGGTGAGCCGGTTGGGCGAACCGTTCGACCCGCCGGCGATGCCCGACATCGGGTACTTCATTCCCACCATGTATGTGGAGACACCCGCCGCCACCGTCATGCGCTTTACCACACGCGACCCCGGACAGCCGCGCCAGCGGCCGGGCCCGCCCGAGTCGGTCTCGTAGTCGCAACACTCGTGGCGCACCGGATGGATCGACTCGTTCACCTCCGCAGTCGCGCGAATCAGATTGCCGAACGACGCCGGCATCGAGCCCCAGCCGTCCTGCCCCTTCACCGCGTTGCAGTACGCGGCGAGCACGTCGACGGAGTGGTCGATGAACACCTTGCCCGTATCGGGGTGCCGGCCGACGATCACCGTCGGCATGCCGAGCTTGTAGATCTGTGGACACGATCTCTCCGGTAGAACCTGCGCCAGCGCCACGGCGATGGCCTCACCGACCTCGACGCCCGGGTGGTGCGTGCCCGCCGCGACCGTCTTGCCGACCGTCGGGTTGAGGCAGCAGCCCTCGGGCACCACCAGGTCGATCGAGTCGAAGAACCCCTCGTTCTTCGGGATTGCGGGATCCATCATCGTTGCAAGCTGCGCGACCACGTAGCCGCGGGTGTTGCCGAACGAGGAGTAGGCCTTGAGCTCCTCGCGCTCGTCGGATCCGGTGAAGTCGACCGTCAGGCGCTCGCCGTCGACCGTCACCGCGACGTGGACGTGAATGTCCTGGTTGCCCACCGGATCGTGATCGACGTAGACATCGGCCTCGTACGTGCCGTCCGGCCAGCTCGCCACCTCCTCGCGGAAACGGCGAGCCGCGTAGTCGATCGAGTGATCGACGGCCGCGCTCGTGGCTTCGATGCCGTAGCGCGCGATGATGTCCTTGAGACGCTGAACGCCCAGCTGCGCCGCGCCCACCTGCGCGCGCAGGTCGCCCACGAACGTCGGCGTGCGGTTGTTGACCTGCAGAAGATACATGATGTCGCGGCGTTCGCGGCCGCGGTCGAACAATTTCACGGCCGGGAAGCGCACGCCTTCGGCCCAGATATCGATCGCCTCGGCGTTGTAGCCGCCCGGCATGCCGCCACCGGTGTCGGCATGATGACACTGGATCGACGCGATCAGCACCAGCTCCCCGTCGACGACGACCGGGGCAAAGACGTTGTAGTCAGGAAGATGTCCGCCGCCGTGGTACGGGTCATTGGCCACCAAGACATCGCCATCGTTGAGGCCTTCCTCGGCGAAGAACTCGAGCGCGAAGCGCACCGGCAACGTCGAGGAAAGCATGAACTGCGGGATGCCGACGGACAGAGCGGCCAGCCGACCGCCGCCGTCGAGAATCGTCGCGTTGCGCTCGTTCGACTGATTGGGAATCGGCGTGGTGGCGGTGAGCGAGACATGGGTGGCCATCTCGAACGCCACGGTCTCCATCGCTCCCCGGATGACCTCGGCGGTGACCGGGTCGACGACGTCGTTCTTTGGCATGGTGGACGGCCCTCAGTGGCCGCGTTCGCGGACACCGCTTGCATGATTTGACAGATCGTCAAAT
>SPBQ01000088.1 GCA_004525875.1 Myxococcales bacterium | reverse complement strand
CACTGGACCTCGTCGAAGACGAGCAGCGCGCCGCTACCGTCGCAGATCGCGCGCACCGCCTCGAGATAACCGGCCGGCGGCACGATGACTCCGCCCTCGCCGATGATCGGCTCGATGAGGACGGCGGCGGTCTTGGGGCCGACGACCTCACCGATCGCCTCGGCGCTGCACCGCTCGACGTGGATGAACCCCTCCGGCATGGGCCCGAAGCCTTCCTGCAAATTCGGCTGGCCGGTCGCCGCCAGCGCTCCCAGCGTTCGTCCGTGGAAGGAGCCGTCGACCGTAACGATCTCGTACCGGTCGGGGTGGTGTCGGCGGGCCATCTTGATGGCCGCCTCGTTCGCCTCCGTGCCGCTGTTGCAGAAGAACACCCGGTCGGCGAACGTTCGCGTGGCCAGCTCCTCGGCTAGGCGGGCCGACGGCTCGTTGTAGAAGATGTTCGAGGTGTGCAGCAGCGTCGCGGCTTGCTCGGCGATCGCGCGCGCCAGCCCGGCGTGACCGTGTCCGAGACAGCTGACGCCCAGCCCGCTGAACATGTCGAGATAGATCTTGCCACCGTCGTCGTGGAGCCTGCGGCCCTCTCCACGAACGAAGGCCACAGGCATGCGCGCGTAGTTGCCCACGGTGTACCGGTCGGTGACCTCGATGATGTTCGACTTCTCAGCCATCGGGCTCGCCCTCGACCGAGCCGGCATCCGCTTTCTTGTGGACGACCTCGGTGCCGATGCCGGTTCGCGTGAAGATCTCGAGCAGCACGGCGTGACTCACCCGCCCATCGATGATGTGGACCTGGCCGACGCCACCGGTGAGTGCGTCGATCGCGCACTCCACCTTGGGGACCATGCCGCCCTCGATGATGCCCTTGCCGATCTCGCTCCTTGCTTGCCGGGCCGTGACTACCGATCGTAGGTTGCCGTCGGTATCGAGGATGCCCTCCACGTCGGTGAGCAACATCAGCTTGTCGGCCTTGAGCGCCTGGGCGATCTTCGAGGCGGCGAGATCGGCGTTGATGTTGAAGCCGTTGCCGTCGGCGTCGACGCCGATCGGCGCGATCACGGGGATGAAGCCGCTCTCGCGCAGCCGCTCGATCACCTGCGGGTTGACCTCCTCCACCTTGCCCACGCGGCCGAGATCCCCTTCAGCGATCTCGAGCTTGCTGGCGATAAGCAGGTTCCCGTCCTTGCCGCTGATGCCGACGGCAGTGCCGCCGTGTCGCTCGATGTTGGTGACGATTTCCTTGTTGACGGGACCGCCGAGGACCATCTCGACGACCTCCATGGTCGCGTCGTCGGTCACTCGCTGGCCGCGGATGAACTGGGTCTCTATGCCGAGGCGGCGGAGCATGTCGCCGATCTGCGGTCCGCCGCCGTGGACGATCACCGGGTGCAGGCCGAGCGAGTTCAACAGGACGATGTCGTGAGCGAAGCTCAGCTTCAGCTCGTCGTCGATCATCGCGTTCCCGCCGTACTTGATGACGACGGTACGGCCCGCGAAGCGCCGTATGTACGGAAGCGCTTCGAGCAGGACCTTCGCCTTGGCGATCAGCTCGTCCATGTCTCGACCCTGCTCGTGCCCTCGTCGTCCCGGAACCGGAATCGCTGCCGGTGCACCGATGGGGAAAGGTCAGAGAATATAGCGAGAAAGGTCTTGATCTTCCAAGATCGCGCCGAGCTTTTCGCGTACGTAGGCCGCATCGATCGATACCGACGTCCCGGCCCGCTCCGGAGCGTGGAACGAGATCTCGTCGAGCACCCGCTCCATGATGGTGTGCAGCCGCCGCGCGCCCACGTTCTCGGCCGTGGAGTTCACCTGCGCGGCGATCGAGGCGATCTCCTCGATCGCCGAATCCTGGAACTCGAGGTCGATGCGCTCGGTCGCGAGAAGGGCCCGGTACTGGCGAGTGAGCGAGTTCTGGGGCTCCTTGAGGATGCGGACGAAGTCGCCGACCCCGAGCGGGGAGAGCTCGACGCGGATCGGGAAGCGTCCTTGGAACTCGGGGATGAGGTCCGAGGGCTTCGACAGGCTGAACGCGCCCGAGGCGATGAACAGGATGTGATCGGTGCGGATCATCCCGTGGCGGGTCTTGACCGAGGAGCCCTCGACGATCGGCAGCAGGTCGCGCTGCACTCCCTCGCGTGAGACGTCCGGGCCCTGCGACGCCTCCCGGCCGCAGATCTTGTCGATCTCGTCGATGAAGACGATGCCGTTCTGCTCCACGCGGCGGACGGCTTCCTCCGTGACCTTCGCCTGATCGACGAGCCCTTGAGTCTCTTGCTCGGTGAGAAGCTCCATCGCCTCGGCCACCGTCATCTTGCGCGAGCGCGACTGCTGGTCGCGGCCGCCGAGAACGCTGCTCAGGGCGTCGCGGATGTTGAAGCCCGCCTCCTCGAGGTTCTGGGGCGTGATCACCTCGAACGCCATCGCGCCCTGCTGGGACTGGTGCGGTTCGATCTCGACCGCGCGCTCATCGAGCTTGCCGGCCCGCAGCAGCTTGCGGAGCTTCTCGCGCGTCTCGTCGGTCTCGGGCAGGCTCTGCGGTCCCTCGGCATCGGGATCTGCAGCTGTTGCGGGGCTCTGGTAGAGCAGATCGAGAAGCCGCTCCTCGGCGCGCTCCTGTGCCTGGACGTGGACCTTGCGCTGCTCTTCCTCGCGTACCATGTCGACGGCGAGCTCGGAAAGGTCGCGGATGATGGACTCGACGTCGCGGCCGACGTAGCCGACCTCGGTGAAGCGCGAGGCCTCCACCTTGATGAACGGAGCCTGGGCCAGCCGGGCCAGCCGTCGCGATATCTCGGTTTTCCCGACACCGGTGGGACCGATCATGATGATGTTCTTCGGCGCGATCTCGTCGCGCAGCTCGGGACTGACCTGGCGCCGGCGCCAGCGGTTGCGAAGCGCGATGGCCACCGCTCGCTTCGCGTCGGCCTGGCCGACGATGTAGCGGTCGAGCTCCGAGACGATCTCTCGCGGCGTCATGGGGTAGGTTTCGGGGGGGGCGCTCACTTCAGCTCCTCGAGCGTCACCTGGTCGTTCGTATAGACGCAGATCTCGGCGGCCACTTTCATGGCCTCGGCAGCCACGGCCGCCGGGGACATCGTGGTATGGCGCAGCAGGGTGCGGGCCGCGGCCAGGGCGTAGTTGCCGCCCGATCCGATCGCGAGGATGCCGTCGTCGGGCTCGATCACGTCACCGGCGCCCGACAGCAGCAGCGAAGTCTCGGCGTCGGCGACGATCATCATCGCCTCCAGCCGTCGCAGAACGCGGTCGCCGCGCCAGTCCTTTGCGAGCTCCACGGCCGCCCGCGTCAGGTTGCCGCCGTGCTTCTCGAGCTTGCCCTCGAACATCTCGAAGAGCCGGAACGCATCGGCGGTGGCGCCGGCGAAACCGCCGAGAACCTTGCCCCCGTAAAGCTTTCGGACCTTGCGGGCCGATCCCTTGATGATGGTGTCGCCGGCGCTCACCTGGCCGTCGCCCGCCATGGCGACCCGGCCCTCGCGGCGAACAGCGACGATTGTCGTTGCATGCATCACGACGATGTATTTGCGCATTCGCCAGCGCATTGCCAGTGAGGCGACGATCATCCGGACCGGCAAAGCGGCCGGCGGCGGTCTAAGGCGGGCGGATGCGCGCGGTCGTAGACCGCGGCGAGGTGCTTGAGGTCGAGATGCGTGTAGCGCTGTGTCGTCGAGATCGAGGCGTGGCCGAGCATTTCCTGAATCGCGCGCAGATCGGCACCGTTTTCCAGCAGATGGGTCGCGAACGAGTGGCGCAACGCGTGGGGGCCCGCCTTCATGTGGACGGCTGCGGCCCGGAGACACTGGTCCAGGATGCGCCCCACGCTGCGCACGTTCAGGCGGCCGCCGCGCCGGTTGAGGAACACGGCCTGCTCGTCACGAACTGGCGCGGTCCACTCGCGGCGGTAGGCTGCCAGCGCCTCGAGCGCCTCGGGGCCGACGGGTACCGCGCGCTGCTTGCCGCCCTTGCCGCGCTCGACGCGCAGCGTGCCGGCGCCGTCGCGGCTCTCGGAGATTACGTGGCTCCAGTCCAGGCCGACGAGCTCGGAAGCTCGAAGTCCCGAAGAATAGAGCAGCTCGAGCATCGCCCGGTTGCGCAGCCAGAGCCCGCGGCGCACGCCCTCGGCACGGGCAGCCGTCCCGCGCACGGCGGTGAGAATGCGCTGCACGTCGTCGGGTGCGAAGTGCACGGGCAGCTGCTGGGAGACGCGCGGCGCGCTCACCGCGGCGGCGGGGCTGGCGTTCGGACCCTCGCGCGTGGCGAAGGCGCTGAACGAACGAATCGAGGCCAGCTTGCGGGCGACGCTGGAGCGATTGCAGCGCTCGAGCCGGTCGGCGAGGAACGCGCGCATATGATGAGGATCGAACGGGTCGCGCCGCTCGGGGCTGGCGCCGGGTCGTTCAAAGACGAACGCGAGATACTGGGTGATGTCGACGAGGTAGCCTCGCTGCGTCCGCAGCGCCAGGCCGAGCTCGGCATCGATGTGCAGCGCGTATGTCTCGACGGCGGTGCTGATCTCGGCGGCGCGCGCTGGGGGCAGCGCAGCGCGCAGGCGGGCGACGAGATCCTCGTGTACTCCCTTGCTCACGTGACCTCCATCATATCAACTGGCGCGCGTGACGGCGCATTCGACCGTGGATCACAGGAATCCGGTGGGCGGCGAGCGCGTGGAGTTCCCGAGCCGACGGGGCACGGCTCTGGTGGGTGATCTGCACCGCACGGGCGATCGCTGTGGACCGACCCTGATCCTCTGTCACGGCATGGAATCGACCCGCCGGGGCCACAAGCAGGTCGCCATCGTGGAGCGCTTCGTGCCGGCCGGCTACTCGGTCCTGCGCTTCGACTTCTCCTACGTCGGTGAGTCCGAGGGTTCGTTCGGGGACATAACGATCAGCGGAGAGGTCGACGACGCCCTCGGCGCGCTGGACTTCCTCGAGGGGTTCTCTCCGCCAGGCTGCGTGCTGGTCGGCTCGAGTCTTGGCGGTAGCGTCGCCCTTCTCGCCGCGGCGGAGGCCGGTTCGCGTGTGGGCGCCGTTGCCACGATCGCGGCGGTGGCCGACGCCGGGCTGTTCACCTCGGGGCTGACCGAAGAGGAGCTGGTTCGCTGGCGGGCCACCGGTGCCCGCGCCTGGCGAGGTGGCGCGATCCGCAGTTCCTTCCTCGAGGATCTCGCTCGGATCGACATCGGTTCGGCGGTGGCCGCGACAGCCGGGCCGTTGCTCGTGATGCACGGCGTGGAGGACGACGTCGTGCCGCCGTCTCACGCCGCTCTCATCGAACGGGCCGCGGCCGGTCGAGCGCGCGTAGAGATGTTCGAAGGCGTCGGCCATCGCTTCGAGGAGCCGGGCGCGCTCGACGCGCTACTCGCGACATTGGAGGTGTGGCTGCGCGACGCGATGCCGACCCGAGGGGGAGGTCGCGATGGCTGAGCGCACCGTTCGCTGTCACGGCTGCGAGCGCGACCACACGTTCGAAGGGCCCGTGCCTCGCTCGGCGGTGTGCGACTCGTGCGCTGCCGCTCTCAAGTGTTGTCTGAACTGCACGGTCCACGATCCGTCATCGTACAACGAGTGCCGCGAGCCTTCTGCTGAGCGGGTCGTCGACAAGGACGCATCGAATTTCTGCGACTACTTCGATCCCGGTTCCACCGGTGGCACTCCCACGGACGGGGGTGGGGGCGCACGCGCCGAGCTCGGCAAGCTGTTCGGAACGAAATGATGCGCACGACGTCGGCTGCCGCCATGTGTCTGATCTTGCCGCTCGCGGTTCTGGCCGTTCTTGCAGTGACGCCGCTCGCCGGTTGAAACGGCAGCGGAGGTCGCGCGGCGGCCGAACGCTTCCTCGACGCCCACTACGTTCGCATCGATCTGGATGGTGCCCGCGGTCTGTGCAGCGGTCTTGCGCGGGTGAAGCTGGACAACGAGCTGGCGCTGACGGCCGACGTGAGCATCGAGGCCGACACGCGGCAGCCGCGCGTCAACTACCAGCTGGAGACCGCGCGCGAGGCGCAAGAACGCGGACAGTTCGCCTACGTGCTCACGATCCGGGCGCCGGGCGCGGAGCCGTTCGAGAGGCTCGTCACCGTGACGGTGAGAAAAGAAGACGGCGGCTGGAGCGTGACGAACTATACCGAGGGCGATCGAACTATCGCCCCTTGAAGTGGGGGCTTCGCTTCTCCTGGACGGCGCGAATGCCCTCGCGCGCATCGTCGGTTTCGAAGGTCCGCGCCTGGGCGTCCGCCTCGCGGCCGAGTGCCTCCTCGATCGTGCGGCCGGCGGTGCCGGAGAGCGTTTCCTTCAGCAGGCGGATCGCGACGGGTCCGTTCGACGCGATGGCCGCGGCCGTTGCGTCGACGACGTTCGCGAAGTCGTCTCCTGCCATGCGACCGACGAGCCCGATCGCGAGGGCCTCGCGCGCGTCGATCAGACGACCGGTGTAGAGCAGGTCCGCCGCGGCGGCCGGTCCGATGATTCGCGGCAGGTTCCAGGTGGCCGCCATGCCGGGGTGGATACCGAGCTTGACGAACGTCATGCCCATCTTCGCGCGCTCGTGCGCGATGCGCAGATCACAGCCGAGCGCGAAGCACAGTCCCGCGCCGATTGCGTGACCGTTGATCGCGGCGATCGTCGGCACCCGCAGACGGCGCACCGCGAGGAACGCGCTATAGAAGACGCGGCCGCCGCCCATCTCCTCGCCGTCCTCTCCCATGCCGGCTTCCCTGGCGAGCGTGGCGAGCGAGCCGCCCGCGCTGAAGGCCTTACCGGCGCCGGTGACGATCACGGCGCGCACGTCGTCGTCCGTATTGAGCGCCTCAACGGCGGCATCGATCTCGAGGCCCATGGCCAGCGTCATGGGGTTGAGATGACCGGGATCGTCGAGCGTCAAGCGGGCCACGCCGTCGACCCGATCGAGCTTGATGAGCTTGTAAGTCACTGTTGCCTGCCGTCCGGCGACCGAATACTATCCCCGTACTCCGGGCCGCTTCGTCAGTCAACGCGGTCTCACGGGCCATTGTACATCGAATGCGCAAACTACTCTTAGTGCTCGCTGTGGCCATGGCGTGCGCCGTGGGCTTCTCGCTTTGGAAGATGCGGACGGTCGTCAGCCGTTCGGTCACCGAGCTCGCCGAGGCCGTCGCACACGAGTGGAACGCGGACGTCACGACCGGCAAGGTCTCGCTCGCGCTGTTCCCACCCGCCGTCGAGGTGCACGACGTGCGTGTCACGACGAGCATGGAAGGCGGCGAAGAGACGGAGATCTTCACCGCGCCCCGTGTGCGGGTCACGCCGAAGCTGATGCCGATCTTCGTCGGGCAGGTGCTGATCCGCGAGGCGATTGCGATCGACCCGACGCTCCTCGTCCGCCGCCAGCTGCGCAACGGACACATCAGCTATCGTCTGCCGATCGAGAACGGTGCGGAGCTCGGTCGACCGAAGTTTCCAGTCTCTGTTCGCGGCGGGACGATTCGTATCGAGGACCGGGCGGTCGCGCCGACGCGCAGCTACGAGCTGACGGGCGTCGATCTCGTCCTGGAGCCGCCCTCGCAAGAGGGCGCGTGGCCGTTCGAGCTCACCGTGCGCGCGTTCGGCGAGGCCTCGTCCGTCGACGCTTCCGGCACCGTTGCACCCGGTGCGGGTCCCACCGGCGGTACGAGACTGGATGTCGAGTTCAAGGTTCGCGAGGCCGAGCCCGAAAAGTTGATGAAGCTGTTCCGGCTAATCGAGGGCGCGCCGCTGGTGGGAGAGCTCGATGTCGAGGGCGCGGTGCACGGCTTCTACGGCGAGTCGGGGGATGAGAACGCGCCTGCGGCACCCCTCGAGCTCGAGATCCACGGCTCGACGGGTCTCGTGTTCGCGGATGTAGCGGACAAGCTCGATTTCGAGATCACCGCGCAACTCGACGACAAGCAGCTGCGCATCAACGAGGGGAGCGCGCGATGGGGTGACGTGCCGTTCGACGTCACCGGCTACATAGGTGCCGCCGTCAGTCGTAAGCTGGCCTTGAGGCTGATCGCGGAGAACGCCGACGTTGCCGAGACGCTCGCTGCTATCGGCGTGCCGGAGCGCTGGCGGGCGCGCGCACGGCTCGACGGTACGCTGCGCGT
>SPBQ01000185.1 GCA_004525875.1 Myxococcales bacterium | reverse complement strand
GGTACCCGCCGGCGAGGACGGGCATTGCGACCGCCAACGTCAGGACCGCCGTCCAACGAAACCCGCCGTTGCGGGAGATCCGCTCGATCGATGCGAAGCCGAGTGGCAGCCACGCGACGGCCTCCATTGCTGGAGGCCATCTGAATAGCGGCACAACGACGGCCAAGGCGAAGTAGAGTCCTGCCGCAAGCGCCGCGGTGGGGCGTGCCCCGAAGACGCGCGCGAGGCATACCATGCTCCAACCACCAAGCAGGCTGTGGAAAATACCCATTAGCCCCATGCCCACTTCGGTAGGGACGAAAGCGTAGATGAGATGAAAGGGATAAAGCAGACCGCTCTGTAATGTCGCTAACCCCGGCAGCCCTGCAAGTTGATACGGGTTCCACAAGAATAACCGCCCGTGACGCATCTCGGCGTACGCTCGATCGAGCATCGGGAAAAACCAGGTGAAAAGATCCGTGGTGCCCAAGAACTGTTGTTTAGCCATCGGGTCCTGATCGATAACGCAGTACTGCCACGCAGCGACGATAACGATCGTAATCGCAACCCATACTGCGAGCCACGCGTAGCGACAGTAATTGCGATCGGACCAGCTAAACATGGAATCGAGATCTCTCATCGGACTGCCAGCGGTCTCTCGACGGGCGTGAGGCCGCAGACAGTCCACGATCGTGTGCACACCGTTCTCCCCAAGAAACCATCGATTGCGAATCGAGCCGAGACAAGAATGCAGTGCTTCCCTCGCACTTCCAGCCACTTGCTGGGCTCCGTGCGGAGCCAGGCTCTTGTAGTCATGCCTCTCACCTTTCGAATTGCTCGAGATGCTCTATTGCTCGGAGCGCGAAGGCGCAGATTTCGTGAAATTAGGGTTCGCTCCTAGAACTCTCAATTCCGCCAGATATCGCTTCACCCGCGTGCGGTGCTGCGAGGGGGCTCACGTGGGCCTGGAAACCTTGAGATCCTCGGTGTAGATCACAGTAGATCATCCGAGTGGAGGCGTCGCACACCGGCTTGGTTCGATGCCGTGAGAGACGGTGTCGCCGACCTGGCGCCCTAGTTTGTCGCGTCCCTGGCGCGCGAGGCGCTGGGATAGCTGTCCAGGCTCGCAGGGTTTTCCCCGATCGAGCGTGCGACCGAACCAACACGAAGCGTCGCGGTGCGTCCACTCAGGTGCGCGGTAGTGACGCCGCACGGGAACGGGGACCTGCGGCACCAGCGGCTGCGTCGGACGGATGACATAGCACGCTTGGTTCTGCTACGGTTCCGCGGCACCAATCGATGACGAGCGAGACTCAGCAGGGGGGCGATCACGCGTTCGCTGACGCCGGCGACGCGCACTCACGCGTCGCCGTGGTCATCCCTTGCTACAAGGTCCGCGATCGCATCGTCGAGCTGTTGCGAGCGATCGGCCCCGAGGTCGACGCGATCTACTGCGTCGACGACTGCTGCCCCGAGAACAGCGGAAAGGCGGTCGAGGACGCCGTCGACGGTGACTCGCGTGTGCGAGTCCTCTACCGAGAGGAGAACGGCGGCGTCGGGGCCGCAACGGTCACAGGCTATGTGCAGGCGATCGCGGATGGTGCGCGGATCGTGATCAAGATGGACGGTGACGGGCAGATGGACCCGCGGCTGATCCCCGAGCTGATTCGCCCGATCCTGGCCGGCGAGGCGGACTACGTGAAGTGCAACCGTTTCTTCAGTGCCGAGACGGTTTCCGGCATGCCGTGGATTCGCCTGCTGGGAAACGGCGGCCTGTCCTTCATCACGAAGCTGTCGACCGGCTACTGGGACCTGTTCGACCCTACCAACGGGTACACGGCCCTGGAGGCGAGCGTGGCGGGGGAGATTCCGCTGGACAAGCTTCACCCACGCTACTTCTTCGAATCGGACATGCTGTTCAGGCTCGGCATCTTGCGAGCCCGCGTGGTCGAGCTGCCCGCGATGGCCGTGTACGAGAACGAGTCGAGCGGGCTCAGCACGCTGCGTGCGCTCGTGGTGTTTCCCTTCCTGCATCTGCGCAGTCTCTCCAAGCGCATCGTCTACAACTACTTTCTGCGCAACTTCAGCATCGCAAGCCTGAATCTCGTGGTCGGGCTGGTCGGCGTGGCGTTCGGTTCCGGCTTCGGCTCCATGCAGTGGCGTCACACGTTGATGACCGGTGAGCCGGCCACTGCCGGTACGGTGATGCTGGCGGCCCTGCCGGTCATTCTCGGCGTGCAGTTATTGCTCAGCTTCCTCAACTACGACATCACGATGGTGCCGCGCGAGGCTCTCCATCCGCGACTGTCGCGCGTGCGGGTACTGGGGTCGTCAGACGCTCAGCGATGATCGGACGGCTGAGCGCGGCACTGCGACATCCGGCAGCGGTGGCGGATACCCTGACGATCGCTCTCGGATGCTGGGCGATCTACGCGGCGTCCGCCGTGTATCTCGGCTGGACGTTCGATCGGCTCGCGTCCTCGGCCTGGATGGCGCTGGTCGCATTCGCCGCGGCCTGGACGATGCTTCTCAGGCACGGCGGCGATGCGCCGGCGCCGGGACCGCAACGGTTGGACGGGCGTGCGCGGACCGGCCCCGTTGCGCTGGCGACTCTATCGGTCGCAGGGCTGTTCTGCGTCCTGTGGTGGCTGCGATTGACGCCGTACGGGCTGTTCGGTATCGCGGCGCTTTGTCATCTCGGCGTCGTGTCGTGGCTCAACCGCGACCTTGTGATGACCGGTGGCTCCGCAATCCGTGCCGACGTCGGCAAACCCGATCTCGCCGTCCTCCTCGCGGTCGCGGTCGCCGCGCTCCTCGTCACGTTGACAGCCAGCCGACCGGACCTCGACGATGCCTACTATGTGAACGCGATCGTGACCGCGCTGGACCATCCGGACTGGCCGCTGTTGATGTGGGACGGCATGCACGGGGAGCAAGGCGTTCCGATCAGCCAGGTCATCCATCGGCCACAGACTTTAGAGCTGCTGGCCGCACTAGTGGCGCGAACCCGCGCAATGTCGGCGGATACGGTCTACTACGTTCTGTTCCCGGCTGTCTTCTCGTTGCTGTTCCCTGTCGCCCAGTGGCTGCTGTGCAGGCAGGTCGACGCCCGTCACGCGGCACTCAGCGTCATCCTCGTCTTCGTCGTCACGCTCGCGTGGGGAGATGGCCATCGCGCGTATGGCAACTTCGGCTTCGTGCGGCTCTTCCAGGGAAAGGGCAGTTTCGTGACTGTCCTGGTGCCCTTGATTACTTACTACGGCGTCACCTTCGGGAGAGCGCCGCACTGGCGACCGTTCGTTCTCTTATCACTGGCGCAGTGCGCCGCGGTGTCGCTCACTTCCTCCGCGCTGGTGATGGCACCGATCTGCATGGGGCTGGCGCTTCTCGGCGGTTCGCCGCTGTCTCGAGCGGGGCTCAAGCGCATCGCGACTGGAGCTCTGTCGGCGGTTCCGGTTCTGATCACGATCGTGCTCGTCCGGATGGATCTGGCGGAGCAGGGCCCCCTCATCGTTCGCGGCCCACTACTCGACGTCGCGGTCGTTTGGGGAGAATCCTGGCGCGCTCCGCTCGCTCTCATCGGCGTGGTCGCCTTGCCGGTGGCGGCGTGTCGGGTGGGCCTGCCATCGACGAGCTGGTTGTGCCGCTACGTGTTCGCCGGCTTCCTGGTGATCGTGAGCGGAATCGCCGGACGGGTTTTCGCCCCTCTCGCTGCCGAGCTGTTTTCTTGGCGTATGGCGTGGGCGTTCCCGGCACCGACTCTCGTCGCATCGACGCTCGCGTTGGGCCTCGCCTATGGCTGGACGGGTCCGATGGCGCGACCGGCGGGCCGGTGGTGCGGGCGCATCGCCGCGGGGTCGCTTCTGAGCCTGTTCGTTCTCGTGGGCGGGCACACGCTGTCGTTGCACAACGGCGTTCACGCCTCGTTCGCGAAGCCCAAGCACCCGGAAGCGGAGTTGCTAGCGGCGCGAGTAGCGGCCGAGAGCACGCCCCCGGGCGGTCTCGTTCTCGCCCCGATGCCGGTGGCTACCGTGATCACGCGGCTCCATCACCACCCGCGCATCGTCGCCGTGCGTGATCTCTATCTGGCGAATCTCTCTCGTCACTGGGGAGAGGAAGAGTCACGCGACCGCCTGCGACTGATGGTGGCCATCGGTGGCGCGCTGCGGACGCGGTCCGAGATCCGCTGGGTGCTGAACGAGATCAAGGTCAGGGACATCACCACCATCGTGTGCCGCCCGTGGATCAGCGTGCGGCTGCGATTGGCCCGGCGGCTGCGCACGAAGGGCTACTCACGACGCCGGGCGGGCGCCTATCTCGTCTGGTACCGCGCGCAATGAGCACGGGGACGCGGGTCAGACCGATTGGTAGCCGAACCGCTCCAGGATCGGCCCGCAGATCGATTGCACGCGACGTTCGTCGGGCACTGCAGGCTTTTTGTTCCCGTACGGCGCCTCGTTGATCCGCTCCCGCTTCTCGAGCCATTTCTCGCCCTCGGGCTCCTCGAGGTCGATGGTGCGGATGATCCGTGCCAGGGCGCTGCGGCGTACCTGCTCGTCCTTCGCGAACAGATCCTCGTAGCGAATCAGTGCGTAGCGTTCGCAATCATTCGCGATCTGCAGGATCTGCTCGTTGCAGTAGCGCCAACGCCACAACGCGCGCTCCTCCATCGAGGTTCGCGCCCAGCCGCGGGGCAGCGGCGCCGGGTACGGCAGCAGGAAAGGAACGCGCTCGACGACGTGGCGAAAGCGTGGCGACGCCTTGAACGACAGGATCGAGGGCACCCATGTCCGAGGGTCGCGCACCAGGTGGATCACGGTCGGTGGCGCGGCGGTGTCGATCAGCAGATCGGTGATCGGGCACAGCAGCGGGTTGATCTCGACGTAGCGTTTGTCGATTGCGGCCGCCCGTCGCTGGCCGAGCGAGCGCTCGAACCACCGTTTCACGAGACCGCCGCCGATGCCCAGGTGATTGCGGACATTGCCGAGGACGTGCAGCGTCCGTGACGGCGAGGGTTCGTGAGCACAGGAGACGGAGGGGAAATGTTCAAGGAACAGAGTCTCCAGGAACAGCGTACCGGTCCGGCTGGGAGACAGGACGTATGCGACGGATTGACTACTCATCATCCATGTACCCGAGCGACTTGAGTGCCTCGACATCGTTCCGACTCGCGGCCGTCGGCGGTTCGGCCATCAGATCCCCCGCCATCCAGCGCTGGAGCGCCGCGACCAGCGCGCGGGCGTCGCTGGTCCCCGCTAGCTCGGCCCACAGGTCGATCGTCTCACCAGGATCGTCGTCAAGGTTGTAGAGCTCCCACGGATCCGTGGCACCGGGAGTGTGGATGAGCTTCATGCTGCCCATCGTCACCGAGCGAAACCGGCCCTTGATGTCGAAGATGACCCGGCGACGCACCTCTGTCTGAAAGAAGCTCTTTCCCGACTCGGCGAATACCGGT
>SPBQ01000117.1 GCA_004525875.1 Myxococcales bacterium | reverse complement strand
GCATGTAGACGTAACCGGCAAAGCTCCACCAGCAGGCCAAGGCGATCAAGGTTGCGGTAGTCGTCGCCGTCCGTACCAACTCGGGTTCGAGCACGGAGAGCAGCGCGCCGTAGCCTAGGGTCGGGTCGCCCAGCAGAAACACGAGCCTGTCCGCGCTGTAGAGGGCCGTCCCGGCCAAGATTGCCGAGAGCCCCCAAGGTTCCGCCCACCACAGACCGAGACCCATGGATGCGAACATCGCGATATAGACGATGTGGTAGGCCACGCCGACCGAGCCGCTGCGCATGGCTCCGAACAACGGTACTTCCGAGTTGATCGAAGCCAGTTCGAGCAGGGCTGACAGTATGAAGAAGAACCCGGCGATCCGCAGGGTGAGGTAGCCCTTCGGCCGCTCGCTCGCCATCGCCACAGGGTCTTCGAAACTCCGCTGCGGGTCAATCGTCTCCGGTCTACCCACAGCTCACCCCTCTGCTAGCCTGTCGCGACCATGACCATCCTGCGAGTGCTGGCCGTGCTCTTCGGGGCGCTGGCTCTGGCGAACTTGTTCAAACCTCTCGGGCTGCAGGCAGAGCACGGTTTCGTGTTCCTCGGTCGACGGCTCTCGAGCACGCAGAACGCGATCGCGTCGATCACGTTCGCGACGTTCCTCGGGCTGTATGCGGAAGCGCTATGGCGGCGGCGATCGCGTGCCCTGCCCATGGCAATCGCTTACGCGGGCTACGTCTGCGTGAACCTGGCCTTGTTCCGGATGCGAAGTCCCGACCTGGCCGCCGTCAACAGCCTGTACGGCGTCACCTACATCGCAATCGCCGCAGGAACCTCACTCGGCACCGTGTTCCTGCTCGTTCGAGCGGGAATCGCCGACGACGAGCCGCGCTACCGGTCAGCCCTGCGGACCTTCGCGTTGCTCTTCGGCTTGATGGCGCTCTCGAACGTTCTCAAGCCGTTCGTCTATACCGACTCTACGGGATTCGTACTGCTCGGCCAGCGGCTCACCGGCATGGCCAACGTGTGCGCTTCGATCACGTTCGCCGCTTTCCTCATCCTCTACGCCGCATCCATCTGGATGGAAAAACGCCGAGCACTGATCCTCGGAGCCGCCTACGCCCTGTACGTGCTCGCAAACCTCACGTTGTGGAATTTTCGCAAGCCGGAAGGCGCCGACACGAGCCTGCTCTTCGCGATCCCCTACCTGATCATAGCGATCGGTGTATCGAGCGGCTCCGCGGCCATGCTGTACGCCGTGAAAGAGCGCCTGCAGCGATGAAGCGCGGCCGCCGGTCGGCGCGCGCGTAGGAACGCGCAGTTCGCCAACCCGAGGCGGGTTGGCTGACTGCGACATCACCACGGCCGAATTGAGGCGTGATGAGAGTGAGACCGGATAGTGAGGAGGGACGGCTGAACGCGACAGCACCGGCCTGTCGTCAGCCCACGGGGCTCGGTCGTTAGACCACCCGTACGTTCTCCGCTCGCGGACCCTTGGGGCCTTCGCCTTCTTCGTACTCGACCGTCTGGCCTTCGCGCAGCTCTTCGTAGCGTACGTCCTGGAGCGCGGACTGGTGGAAGAAAATCTCACCGTTATCGCCCGAAATGAAGCCAAAACCCTTGTCGGTGAGTTTCTTGATTTTTCCTTGAGCCATCGATTTGCCTTTCCGTATGAAGAGATAGAGAAAAATAGAATCTGACGTTGTCCACCTGAACCGCTCAGTCCGACTACGCCGGCCAGCCGTCGTCACCGCCCACGTGCGAATCAAGAAGACGCGCGATCCTGAGGGCTTTTGCCTGTACTGTCAAGCTAACCCCGCCCGGACGGACCCGGCGCATCCGTTCTCGCGTCATGGGCCGAAAGGTCCCCAGGCGGTTTCGGGTCGCTCGAGCGCACAAGGCTCCCGATGACGGTACTGGCGACACAAGGGGCCGCGCCCATGCTCGAGGCGCACGCCGGCAGCTACGCCGAGGTCCGGAACAGGACGACGTCGCCATCCTGGACCACGTATTCCTTCCCTTCCACCCGCATTGCGCCCTTGGCCTTCGCACCGGACTCACCACCGCATTCGATGTAGGTCTCGAACGGGATGATCTCGGCACGGATGAAGTGCTTCTCGAAGTCCGAATGGATCACGCCGGCCGCCACAGGCGCGACGTCGCCCTTGCGAATCGTCCATGCACGCACCTCTTTCTCGCCGGCGGTGAGGAACGTGATCAGCTGGAGCAGGCTGTACGCTTCGCGAATGAGACGGTTCAGGCCCGGCTCATCGACGCCGAGTTCGGCGAGATACTCGCACTTTTCGTCGTCGGCGAGCTCCGAAAGCTGCGCCTCCGTGCGACCGCAGATGCGAACGACGCCCGCGCCTACGCGTTTCGCGTGCGCCTCGAGAGCGGCGGAAAGCTCGTTCCCGTCGGCCAGCGACGCCTCGTCGACGTTGGCAACGTAGAGCACCGGCTTGCCGGTCAGAAGATGGCAGTCGTCGTATGCGCCCCGCTGAGTGTCGGGTACATCGAAGCTTCTGGCCGGAGCGCCGCTCGATACGTGCTGTACCAACGCCTCGAGGAAGTCGGCGGTAGCAACCGCGGCCCTGTCGCCCGTCTTCGCCGCGCGCCGTGCGGCGTCGGCTCGCTTCTGGATCGTTTCGAGATCCGCAAGTCCGAGCTCCGTTTCGATCGTTTCTACATCGCGGATCGGGTCGGTGGAGCCGTCGACATGTACGACATTGCCGTCCTCGAAGCAGCGCACCACGTGAACGATCGCGTTGGTGTTGCGGATGTTGCCGAGAAACTGGTTGCCGAGGCCCTCGCCCTTCGAAGCTCCCTTCACGATCCCGGCGATATCGACGAACTCGACGATGGCGGGAATGATCGCTTTCGCACGCACGATCTCGTCGAGCGCCGAAAGACGCGCATCAGGTACGGGAACGACACCGATGTTCGGCTCGATGGTGCAGAACGGGTAGTTATCGGCGGCGATCCCCGATGCCGTCAGCGCGTTGAAGATAGTACTCTTGCCTACGTTGGGCAGGCCCACGATACCGCAGCGCAGTGACATGGGGCGAGATTCTTAACGAAACAGCGGAAAGATCCAGCGAGTGCCAGCAAGGACATGACGGGAACCATCTACATCGACGCGGACGCCTGCTCCGTGAAGAATGAGACCTACAAGGTCGCGATTCGTTACGGCTGGCCCGTTCGGGTCGTCGCGAATCAGCGCATTCAAACGCCCCCCTCCGAGCTCATCGTGTGCATCACGGTGGGCGACGGGGACGACGTCGCAGACGATTGGATCGCGCAACGCTCCGTCGCCGGCGACGTCGTGATCACCAACGACATTCCACTCGCCGCCCGTTGCCTGGACAAGGGCGCGCGCGTCCTGGGTCAGAAGGGAGAGGAGTTCACACTCGACTCGATCGGTGGCGCGCTGGCCGGGCGAAACCTCTCCCAGGATCTTCGGGAGATGGGCGTGATGACCGGCGGCCCGCGGCCCATGGAACGAAAGGACCGCTCGCGCTTCCTCGGCAAACTCGACAACATCCTCGTGGCGCTCGACCGAGAACCGTCGACCTAGACCGTGCGCGGGCTAGCGCGGTCGCTACCCTTTCGGGTACCCATGCGCCCGAGCCGAGAGCGGACTCGGCGCGGCCACACTGCTCGCATCGAGGCCATGGCTTCTCGCACGCTGCACCCCTGCCTCCTCGCGCTCACCCTGTTCGTTCCTGACGCTGTCGCCAACGCCCGACGCCTACCGTCGATCAGTCACGCAACGGTCCGCTTTTTCGCCAACGACTCCGGCCAGGACGCCGGCGTGGTCATGACCAACGGCACGCTGCGCTACTGCAACGCGCTCAGCGGCGTCGGCAGCTCGTACGGCCGGACGGCCGTGGGCGGCGCTATGATGCGGTTCACCCTGGCCGTCTCGGCTCAGGTCGGCGGCGGCGCCGCCGGCTCTCAGCGATCACCGCTGCGACGGGATCCGCCGCCGGACATGTGGCCCTGCGAGGGCCGACCGCCCTTACCTCCGCCGCCGGCTGCGGTGCGATCGCGCCCTTTCACGATCTCGATCGCACCGTTCTCGACGAGGGCTTTCACCGCCGCATCTTCGATATCATTCGCTGCGATCTCCCCACTCATTCCCGGTCCGAGATAGAGCTTCTTACCGCGGCCGAGTGGAATGCTCAGGGGCTTCCGTGTCCTGTTCGTAACCGTCGTCGCCATCGAGATCTCCTGGGTTGATGTAGCACCGACCTGCCGCCGCCCGAGCTACAGATTATCCGTCGAGTTCTACCACGGAGCACCCCCCTGTGCGCGGCCTGCTTGGACTTCGCCGCGGTGGCAGCACACGCCTGCCGCCGTAGTTGCCCCTCTCGCCCTCGGCATCGTACACGATCCGCGCGCTCGCGCTGATGGCTCCGCCGACCGGCCCTGGAAATCTCGGTGACACCCTATAAAGAGGATGATCCCGGCACCCAGCCGGGCTGCCGCTTCCCCGCCGACCCTCTACCCCTCGAATTTCCTGCTGGTTTCTTTGTTTCCCCCAGATCGTAGCTCAGGGCGAATCGCGCCTGACCCGGGGGCTCGTTGCCCGTCCGGACCAGGCTCCGCGATCGGGACACAGGACGGGGTCGATTCCTGGCCATGCAACTCGAACGCAGGCCGTTCCGGATATTGCGAGCGCGCCACGCCGCTACACGAAGAAGTCTGGTCAGAACCGCATTGCGTTTCTTGGCATGACAGATGCTTCGTCAGTCACCAGGAGGTGAACGAGATGACGCGAGCAAAGCCTAAAAAGACCAGGCGCCAGACCGGAGCGGTCGATCGTGCGCAAGGGCGGCTTGCCTCGGTGCTGCGTGTTGTCGACCAGATGGTGCGCGGACGCGTGAGAAACGTTGAGAAGCGCGCGACCGCGCTCGAGATAGCGACACGCCGCAGACTGGCACGGGCGCTGCGTGAAGCTGCGAAGCAGCTCCGACGTGCCGAGCGTGCCGTTGCACCACCGGCTCGTCCCAAGGCGAAGATTCGGCCGGCCAAGAAGAAGGTGGGTGCGAAAGACCGAGCCGCACGCGGCAAAGCCGTCGTCGCCGAGCTGGCCGCCTGAGAAGAAAGTCACACGCCGCTGCCCGAGCGCGAGCCCTCGGACAGCGCACGCGCGGAAGGAGGCGTCGCGCCTGGGCTCGCCAGCATGTCGCCTCCTCACCTTACGAAGACAGCGCTCACGCTCAGCCTTGGGTCTCTGCTGCGCTCCGCCTGCGCAGCACATGAGGCCGAGTGCGGCCGATTCCTTTGAGGTTTACCCGCGGCGTCGGGCGAAGGGCTAGGTCGTCGACGCCGGCAAGACACTCACCGAGTTGCTCGGAGACCAGAATCGTCCCGGGCCGGGCGATGTTCACCAGGCGGCTGGCCAGGTTCACCGTCGGGCCGTACACGTCGCCCTCCCACAGCAGCGTCGGACCCGTCGCCAGCCCGATGCGCACGTCGGGGACGATCTCGTCCTCGGAGCAGGCTTCGAGGAGTCGCAAGGAGATCTCGGCCGCCTCCTCCGCCGCTTCGGCCGTGAACATGACCTCGTCACCGATCATCTTGACCACCTTGCCGTGATGCTCGGGAATCTGCTCGTATGCGATCCGCTCGAAACGGTCCACCGTGTGGGCGATCTCTCGATTGCTGAGCTCCTGGCTGGCCGCCGTGAAGCCGACGAGATCGGCGAAGCCCACCGTCAGCACATGATCGTCGGCAACATCGTGGGCGCCGGAAGCGGCGAGCTGTAACACCGCAGCCACGAGGTGTCGGCGCCACGCGTAGCTCACGAACGGCTCGACGACGGTCAGTAGTGCATCGCTCGCACCGACCACGTGATCGACTGCCTCGGAGTCGGAGTACTCACGCGACCGCATCGCGGCGAGCACCTGCTTCGCAATCGGAACGATCTGTACCGCCGTCATTCGCGCAAGAGCCTGTCCGCTCGCACGCGTGATCTGTAGCAGTACCTGCACATCGGCATCCTCGCGCTCGAGGATATCGCTGCCGGCACGTAGCATGGCCACGTCCTGGCGCGTGAAGACACGCGCATCATCGGGAATCCGAGGAAATCCGAGCGCTCGCCAGAACTGTCGCGCGGCCTCGATGTCGACGTTCGCCTGCGCGGCGGCCTCCGTGGAGCTGAGCTCCGGGACGCCGACGATGGTCTCGACGAGCGCGTTGGAGACCTTGGAATAGCGAGTCGTCATGCTCCCCTCCGGTGCGACCTGATCGTTCCGCCCACGACATGCGCCCGGCCGGGTCTCGTTGCGCGAGAAACCGGCGCCGAGTCCAGAGTCAGTCCGCAAGCACGTCGGTCACGACTTCTTCGACGCGATCGTTGGCCCGACGGAACAGGCCGTAGGCCGATGTGATCGCGCGCGACTGCAGATCATGCAACTCCTCGATGGGCTGCCCCAGCGGCCTAAACGTGCCGAGCAGCTCGAGCGAGAGGTCGGCAATCGAGCGATGGATCTCCTCGATCGTGGTTGCCCCGTCTGCGATCGTGTCGTGAATGGCGGTTGCGATGGTCCGCGTCGTTCGTGTCGTTTTCATGGTCGTCTCCCTGGTTTGCTCGTTTCCGGCAGGCGTGGCGGCACATCGCTACGCGACTGCAGCACCGGCGGCTGCCTGGGGCGTCGTCATCTGGCCGGTTCGCAGAAGATCCTCCCACCGCCGCTCGCAGTGGCGCGCGGCGGTGGTCGAGTCGATGAATTCGGTCAACAGCTCGGCAAAGCGTCCGGGATCCTCGCAGTGCGGGTAGTGGCCGGCGTCCTCGAAGATCTCGAGGCGGCTGTTCTCGATCGCGTCGTGCGCGGCATGCGCATGGCGGACCGGAATGATCGCATCGCAACCGCCCCACACGATCAGCGTGGGAACTTGCGAGGTCAGGTGCAGCCGGTCGGCGGCGTTCACTGACTGGCCTTCGCTGTCGATGACCGCACGCAGGGTTCGAAAGAACGCTCGCCGCGTCGGTGCCTCTGCCAGTGACGCGTAGCTACGCCAGATCTCCTCGACGACCGGGGCCGCGCGCAGCCCGCGGCCGGCGAGCCAGGCGGCAAAGCGCTCGCCCGCATCACGGAGCTTCGGCGAGCAGACGACCGGGAAGAGCTGCTCGGCACCCGGCAGCGTGAGCGTGCGCAGCAGTCCGTTGACCTCGCGACCGAGGCCGCCGCTGCCGACCAGCACCAG
>SPBQ01000059.1 GCA_004525875.1 Myxococcales bacterium | reverse complement strand
TGTGCCAGCGATGGCGATCGGTGGGGTCAGGCGCCTGGCGCGCGCCGGTCGCGTCTCCGGTCTCGGCCACGGGCTGAGACGGCGAGAGAATCGGCTCGTCGGCGCGCACGACGCCCGCCAAGACGGCGGTGACAAGAAAGGTCCAGAACAAGATCAACGCTGCGTGAGACACGACGGATGTCACCGTGGTGTAACTCCTTGGTCCTGCCGCTCAAAATCTTCCGGCTACCGGGCTAGACACGTTGCGTTCCATTTTGACTGAACTACGGTCGCTACCTATGCCAACGCTCGTGCCGGGAACGATCCAGCGGTTCGAATGTCCGCATTGCATCTTGCCGGTGCAGACCCTGCGCCACACCGACGATCCGTCGGGCAGCGACTGGCCTTCCTCACGGGTATCCGCGCGGTCCGATGAGCCCTGGACAATAACGCCAGAACTCGCTCGCGTCAGAAGAGACGAGTAGTGAGCGTCACAGCGAAAAGACCGGTGCGCACGCTGCTTCGCTGGCTCACCGTGGCCTACGCCCCGGAGCCCGAGGACCGAGCGTTTCTTGAGCGGGCGCAGTCGAGGTCCGAAGATGGCCTCGAGGTAAGCGTCGCCGTGCTCAGCGACCACGAGAGTCGTCGGTTCTTCGGATTGGGCATGGCTCGCAGGCACATTCAGCCGGTATGGCTGCGGATCGTCAATCGCCGTCCGGATGCCCTGCGGCTCGACCGCGTGAAGATCGACCCGCGCTACTACACGCCACTGGAAGCCGCGCGTATTTGCCACTTCGGGGCCGGCAAGCAGCTGGTCGGCTTCGGCCTGCTGTCATGGCTGTACTTGCCGTTTTTACCGCTCGTGCTGCTCAGGTTCCTCTCCGGGCGCAAGGCGAATCGCCGAATCGACGCGCTGTTCAAAGACGAAGGACTTTCGAGCCGCCCCATCCTTCCCGACACGGAGCTCGAGGGCTTCGTGTTCACCACGCTCGATGAGGGTTCGAAGCAGGTCACTGTGCGCTTGCTCGGTGAGGTGCGCGCTCACGAGCTCGAGTTCTCGCTCGAGGTGCCGGGCCTCGACGTCACCGACGACGCCGAGGCCCCGAGCGCACAAGACGGATCGCGCAATCTCACCGAGGCCGACTTCCGGTCCTGGCTCGAGCAGCAGCCGCGGTCCACGGCCAACAAGCAGGGCTCGACGGAGGGCGACCCGCTCAACCTGGTCGTGGTCGGCGACCGTGCACAGATCCTCGCGTGCTTCGGTGCCCGCTGGGATCCGGCGGAGTCGATCACGCTCGCGACTTCCTGGAAGACCTTCAAGGCGTTCCTCCTGGAGTCCGAGTACCGGTACTCCCCGGTGAGCCCGCTCTATCTCGACCACCGCCAGCAGGATTTCGCACTGCAAAGGACACGTCGGCAGATCAACGAGCGGCTGCACCTGCGGCTCTGGCATACCGGTGTACGCTTCGAGGGCCGGCCCGTGTGGATCGGCCAGATCAGCAGGGACATCGGCGTGCGCTTCACCACCAAGACCTGGAATCTGACCACCCACAAGATCGATCCCGACGTGGACGAAGCCCGCGACTACGTACTGGACGATCTGCTGGCGACCGAGCGGGTCGCGATCGCCGGCTACGTAGCGGGGGTAGGCGAAGCCCTGCCGGCGGCGCCGCGGCGTAACTTGACGGGCGATCCGTTCTACACCGACGGCCTCAGGGCCGTCGCCGTGCTCTCCTCGCAGCGGGTACAGCCGTCCTATCTCACCGGGTGCTCGTGGTCGTGGTGGTATGGGAAGACGAGGACTGCCCGCTCAGCACAGACTCTCTTCGTCGCCGGCATCGCAGAGCCGGCCGCGACCAACGATCCGCGCTGTCTCCGCTCAGGTGTTGGTGAGTCGATCGCCGCGGGCGAAACCGATACCCACTAGCTACCGGACTCTTCGCGGCGATGGCGATCCGAGCAAGCGTCGCGCAGCTCTGCACGGTGACCTGGACGACCTCGTCGAGCAGGCACGCCGCCATGGCCGCTGCGCTCACGCCGACACCCTCGTCCTCGCCAGCGGCGACCAGATCCACGGGGAGATCATCGAGTGGACGGTCGACCACGTCCTCATCGAGCATCCGCAGCTCAGGACCATGCGAATCGAGCTCGATCAGTTCAAACTCGACGCGGGCGCGACTGTAAATCGCTCGACGAGATGGGCGCCGCTATTGACGCGCTCGCTCGAATCGGCGAGGCGGTAGAGCGTCGTCCGAGCGTGTACAGTCGCGACCACCGCTGTACCGCCTCGCCGCCCTCTCCTTCCCGATTTTTTCATAGTTTTCGGCCCCTTAGTGCCATGCGCGCGTACGGCATGACATCTGCTTTGTTCCCTCCCATCACGCGGAGAGGGACGGGCATGGCATTGTTCTCTAAGAAGGATAACGGTTCGAAGCGGGGCGGCGGCAAGGTGGTGGTCACCGGCAAGCGCATCAAGGGGACCTGGGTGATGGAGTCGACCCTCGCGCCGAAGCCACGCCGCGGCAAGCGCAGCGACGTCATCCTCGAGACCGAGAACCGTCGCGTCCGAACACTTCACTAGCCGCCGGAGGCGGCGTCATGCGACGTAACGGCTAGCTCGCGGAGCGGGCTAGCTCGCGCGAGGAGATGGAAGAGCTCGCAGTCTAGAGCTCGCCGGCGTGCGGATCCCACGCCTACTGCACGCGAACTCGTCGAGTCCCTTTCTCAACGTAGATCGCCACCTTCCCGCGACTCGTGCGCGCGCTAAAGAACCGGAGGGCAATCCCGCGGAACGCTTCGGCCGGCTCGCAACAAGATGAAGCCTACCGAGGAGATCGCAGCGGCCTGCACGAGACCGATCGACCATCCGCGTCCATTCTCGCTCACCTCGCTCCAGACCAGGTGACTGAGTGCCGCATAGAAAGCATAGGCGGCCGCCACGCGTACGATCCACGGTTTCCGTGCCCAGAACGCCCACGCGCACACCGCGAAGAAGGCCCAGTGCAGCGGGGCCGTGAGCCTTGCGGCTCTGCCCGTGACCTCGAAGCCGAACCATACCTCGGTGTCGCGGGCGCCTTCGGAAAAGAAATCACCGATCATCGTGACGACGACCGTCAGCATGCAGCCGATCGCCATCGCCGTCATCCACCAGGGGCGTGACTGCGCACCGGTGTCATCGGTCAGGGAAGCGTTCTTGTTCATCGTCAAGTCGGTGACACTAGCTCTGCGCTGCAGTCCAATCCACAAGGGCCTGGATGGAAGACCGCGGAGCGGTTAGACCCCCTGCCCTTTGTCGAGCTGCCCTCTTTCACGAATCTGTTTCTCTTCGCTGTACCGGCGGTTGAGCGCATCGGTCCGGTCGCGGAGCAGGAGTGTGAAACGAAACAGCTCCTCGCATACGTCGACCACGCGGTCGCGGAAACTCGAGGGCTTCATGCGACCGTCGTCGTCGAACTCCTGCCACGCCTTGGCCACCGAAGACTGATTGGGAATGGTGATCATCCTCATCCAGCGTCCGAGCAGGCGCAGTTGATTCACGGCGTTGAACGACTGCGAGCCACCACTCACCTGCATCACCGCCACGGTCCGTCCCTGCGTCGGGCGGACGGCGCCATCGGCAAGCGGCAGCCAGTCGAGCTGATTCTTGAAGGCGGCCGTCATGCTCCCGTGTTGCTCCGGCGAGATCCACACCTGGCTCTCGGACCAGATCGACGCCGCCTTCAACTCTTGGACCTTCGGATGTTCGTAGGTCGTACGATCAAAGACCGGTAAGCCCTCGGGGTTGAAGACTCTCACCTCCGCGCCGAAGTGCGCGAGCACACGCTCGACTTCCAGGGCCAGGTAACGACTGAAGCTGACCTCACGCAGCGAGCCGTACAGGACCAGAACCCGAGGGGGATGGTCGCTTCCGGTGACGTTCAAAGCCTCGAGGCTCGAAGCCACAGTGTGGTTGGGGAGCTCCGCTTCGATGGTCTGCATCGCGCGGAACATGCCGAAGCCCGAGCCTCAGATCAAGGCCCGGTGCGGCGTGATCGGTCAGGCGGCATGGAGCCGTACGGGCAAGCGCGAATATCCCCTCACGAAGTTGGAGCGTACACGCGTGGGTTCACCGGTGACCTCGATGCGCGAGAAACGCTTCATGATCTCTTCCCAGAGCACCTGAATCTGCATTCGCCCGAGATGGGCGCCCACGCAGTAGTGGATGCCGGTACCGAACGAGAGCTGCTCGCGGGCATTCGCACGGTCGATCTGGAATCTCTCACCGTCGTCGAAGACGCTCTCGTCGCGATTGGCCGAGAGATACCAGAGGACGACCTTCTCACCCCCCTTGAACTTCGCACCCCCGTACTCGACGTCGCGAGTCACCGTGCGGCGCCTGTGAACCAGCGGTGTCTGCCAGCGGATGATCTCGTCGACCATATTGGGGATGAGATCCGGCTTCGCACGCAGCTTGTCGTACTCCTCGGGGTACTGGTTGAGCGCGAACACACCGCCAGTCATCGAATCGCGCGTGGTATCGTTGCCGCCGACGATCAGGAGCTGCATGTTGCCAAGCAGCTCGAGCGGGCGGGTATTCATATCGGCCGTCGCGGGATTGTGAGCGAGCATGGATAGCATGTCGAAGCCGGGCTCGGCGGCCGCGCGTTCATCCCAGAGGTCGAGGAATCTCTGCAAGCACTCGGTCAGTTCATCCTTACGCTGATCCCACGAGTCGATGATGCCGTCGCCGGGCATCGCGGTCGTTACATCCGACCAGCGGGTCAGCTTGTGGCGTTCCTCGAACGGAAAGGCGAACAGTGTAGCGAGCATCTGCGTGGTGAGCTCGATCGAGACGTTCTGCACCCAGTCGAACTCTTCGCCCACGGGAAGCGAGTCGAGCACCTTCGCGGCACGTTCACGGATGGTGTCCTCGAGCTGGCGCACCTGCCTGGGCGCCACGGCCGGGCGAACGGCCTTGCGCTGAACCGTGTGCTTGGGTGGGTCCATGGTGATGAAGCTCGGAACGCTCTCGATGGTGTCCTCCTCCTCATCACCGGCCTCGAAGAGCACGATGCTCGGCTCGGAGGAGAAGTGCTGCCAGTCGAGCTCGATGTTCTTGATGTCGTCGAACCGCGTGATCGACCAGTACGGCCCGTCCTCGCTCTGCGGACAGAAGTGAATCGGTGCATCGCGTCGCAATCGCTCGAAGTACGGCAGAACCGTGTCGCTCGAGTGGAGGTCGCGATCGCCAACGTTGATCCTCTCCAGCGGGATATGCGCAGCGTCTGCGCGTGCATGATCCAAGACGGTCTCGTGTCGGGCGAAGATTGCTTCGGGTTCCATGCGGCGCCTCCGGTCTCGGCAGGCGTAGTGTCGCGATACGCCCGAATTCGGTCAAGCGGACGAGCGGTCGTGCGCAATCGCCGGCCGTCCCGCAGTCGTCACGCGCGCCGTTCTTCGCGCTCGGCCCCGACGATGAAGACGATCATCCGGCAGGTTACGTCGAACGGATTGCGCCAGCGGTGCCGAGTTCCGTTCTGCACGATCGTATCGCCAGGACCGACTTCCGCCGTTGAACCGTCGTCGAGCTCGAGCACGCAGCGGCCCGAGATCACGTACTCGAAGTCGACGGTGTCGGTCGTATGCATCCCGGGCTCGTCCCGCTCGAGGTGCTCGGCGAGTCCCGTCAACTTCGCCTCGAGCTCGGCGTGGACGTCTTCGGTGCGTGTACCTTGCGGCGGTCTCGTCGCATCCGGCGGCACCGTGAACATCCAGACTCTGAACCCGCCAACGGGCGGAAAGTACTTCGCCATCGCAGGCGGGCTGCCATCGCCCGGCAAGCGCACCGGGAGGTCCGACGCCCACAGCCGGTGATAGACGCTTCCCGGAAGCGTGGTGAGATCGATCGAGTCGACGTCCTCGTCGCTGACAAAGACCGCCTTCCCATCCTTCGCGTGACCGGTGACGACGCGTCGTACCTTCATCAGGCACCTCCTTTCAGCGAACTTGCAGCACCGTACCGTCTCACGCCAGAGCGGGCGGTATGGAGCCATGGCGACCCGATACGAGTGCGCGGCCGACGAGCGAGCCAATCGCCGCGGACATCTGGCCGGGTCACATCCAGGCCTCGAAGACGACGCCTGGATGTGACCCGGCCGACCTCGATCGTGTGCAAAGCCGCATTCCGCGCAGGGTCGAGCTCGTGCAGATTACCAACAGCAGGGGCACGAGCGTCATGCGCCCTTCAGAACATGCCCCGGAAGCGCGCCTGTGTGCTTGCCATGCTCCAGGAGGACTTCGCCGTTGACGCACACGGCATCATAACCGTCGGCGTCGACCACGTAGCGTTCGGTATCGGCGGGAAAGTCTCGCGCCAGGCGCGCGTGGCCGGCCTCGAGGCGCTCGCGATCGAAGACGACCACGTCGGCCCAGCAGCCCTCGCGAAGAAAACCGCGGCCCTCCAGCGCGTGCACGGTGGCAGGCATCCCGGTGAGCTGCCAGATCGCACGCTCCAGCGGTAGCGGATCCGGGGTCCAGTCGGTGATGAGCCTGGTGCTGTAGTCGGCTCCCACGAAGGAGCCCAGGTGAGCGCCACCGTCGCTGCTGCCCGCCACCACGATGGGATCGGAGACGCCGACCCGAACCACGTGCTCGATGAACTCCCGGGCGCCCGCGCTCATGCGCGTCTGCCAGCTCGTCTCGAGGGCGTCGTCGAGGGAGACATCGAGGAACGTGTCGAGAGGGTCGGTGCCACGCTCGGCGGCGAGCTCGGCCACACTTCTTCCGACACGAGAGGCATGGGCTTCACGGGGGGTGGCCTCCACCTCGAGGCCGCCCCAGTCCAGATTCACATTGCGTGCGACGTCACTGTCCCACTCGGCGCGAAGGCGCGCACGCACCTCCGGCTCGCGCAACTGCCGAGAGCGTTCGGGCTCGGAAAGCGTCAGCACGCTGCGCCATCGCGGCATTTCGTCGAACACGAACGTGTCCGCGAGCTTCAGATGCAGGCCGAGCTCGTTGGTCGTCGTCTGCGGGTGAAGACGGGCGCCTTGCTCCCAGGCCGCGTGGCAGAAATCCAGCATCTCCTGCCAGCTCATCGGATTGGTCGGCGTGGGGAGCAGCAGATTCAACTCGATGGGTCGACCCGAAACCCGGTACATCTCGAGAATGAGCTCGCGGTCGGCCTCGTTGTAGCCCTGCGCGATCGAGCGCGGAATGATCTCGATAGCCCCGCGGTCGAACTCGGCCAGCACCGAGCATAGCTCCAGGATCTCCTCCTTACTGGCGAAGTTGCTGGGCACCTCGCGGCCGTCCTCACCTACGTGAATATCGAGCTGCGAGGTGGAGAAACCGATGGCGCCCTCGCGCATGGCCTGGCGTACGAGCTCCTTCATGGCAGCGATCTCTTTCTCGGTCGCTTCGCGCTCCGAGGCGTCGTCGCCCATCACCCAGCGGCGAACCGCGCAGTGGCCGACATAGCTGCCGACATTGATCCCGAGCGCGCCCTCGAAGCGCGACCAGTACTCGCCGAAGCTACCGCCCTTCCACTTGAGAGCCGCACCCAGTGCTGCGCGCGACATCCCCTCCACTCTCGCGAGCATGCCGGCAAGCCAGTCGACATCCTCGGGCTTGGCCGGGGCCAACGTGAAGCCGCAATTGCCAGCCAGCACGGTCGTGACGCCGTGCCAGCAGCTGGGCGTGGCCAGCGGGTCCCAGTCGAGCTGCACGTCGTAATGGGTGTGAACATCGATGAAGCCGGGAGTGACCACCCGGCCGGTGGCGTCGATCTCGCGAGTAGCGCTCCCGACGACCCGGCCGACTTTCGCGATGCGTCCCTGCGAAACGGCAATGTCGGCGCTGAAGCCGGGCATACCGCTGCCGTCCACCACTTTCCCGCCGCGGATCACGAGATCATACGTCACCGATTTTCCCCCCGTCATGCCGCTTCACCCTTCTTTCCGCGTCTTGGTGACCTTGTCCATGAGGTAGGCAGGCGCCCCCTCCTCGTACAGAGCGAAGAACTCGACGCCAAACGGGTCCTGGCCACGGATGGGCATCGAGCCACGGCGGATCGTCCAGTCCCGTGGCGCGAGCTCGGCGGCCCGGTCGAAGTGACGGGTCGCGGCCGCGTCTCGTCCCTTCTTGTGGAGATGCCATGCCAGCGCGCGCTCGACACGCGCGAGCTGAGCGTCCTCGTTGGGCGGCGTCTGGTACATACGCACCTCCTCGGGCGCCATCGCGCCGGCGCCCGTGCGAACCCAGTCTCGGATCATGTCGAGGTAAGGGGCGGAGCGCTTGCCGTGGAATTCAGTGAAGGTATCGGTGCCGAACTGCGCGTCGTGCGGCCGGCAGATCCTCCCCTCCTCGTCGATCCAGATCACCGTCGGGACATTGGTGATGTGGAAGAGCTCCGCCGTACGGTGCTCGGTGTCGATCACGCTCGGATGCGTGGGCCTGGCCCCTTCGATGAACGGGCGCACATCATCCGCACAGTGGTCGAGCGCGATGGTGAACGGAACGAAGCCTTCGCCTCCGAGCTCCTCGTAGAGAGCCTGCCAGACCGGCAGGTCTTCGCGGCATCCTCACCAGGATGCGTACGCGATCAACAGGACCTTGCTGCCGTGATGATCGGAGAGCGAGTGTAGCTTGCCATCGAGATCCGGAAGCGTGAACTCCGGCGCTTCGAGCCCGTGCATGGCTTCGCTGCGCTCACGAGCCGGTGTGCCGAGAGCCGCGACGGACTCCTCCGCGTCCACGACGAGCGGGCGCCCCAGGATCCCGGCGAAGCTCGCGAGATCGATGACCCCCTCGTCGATCAGCGATTCGCGGTCGCGAACCGGAACGCAAACATCGCCGCGACAGAGGCCTTCGTCCTTCAGGCTCCAGCCGAGCGAGCGTTCGAGCTGTTCCGGTGCAAGCGAGACGCCACCCCCGGATCGGACCACTGGGACCTCGACCGCTTCGACGCCATCGAGAATCGTGAACGGAACCGACATAGGTTCACCTCCGGAAGCTGACCGCAATCCGCGCGTCAGACGCGGGCGTCGGTCAGCTTGTACTTGATCGGCAGCTTCTTCACGCCACCGACGAGCGCCGAGTGCAGCCGCACGACCGGGCCGTCCAACTCGATCTCCTCGATGCGCGGTAACAGGTACCGGTACGCGAACTCCATCTCCAGGCGCGCGACGTGGGCGCCCAGGCAAAAGTGCTCACCGACCCCGAACGCGAGATGGCGATTCGGGTGGCGATCGACGCGGAACTCGAACGGATCTTCGAACACGTCCTCGTCGCGATTCGCCGAGGGGTAGAAGAGCGCCAGGTG
>SPBQ01000324.1 GCA_004525875.1 Myxococcales bacterium | reverse complement strand
TCCGGATCGCCTGAGAGTTGGAGCCGCCCGTACGCACGCGGCTCACGCCGGGGACCGTCTCCAGGCGGGGACGCAGTTGCCTGTCGGCCAGATCCATCATCTCAAACGGCGTGCGCGTATCGGAGTGGAGCGCGAGCCACATGATCGGGCTCTGGTTGACGTCGTACTTGGCGACGCGTGGCTCTTCGGCCTCTTCGGGCAGCCGACCGATCACGCGGGCGACGCGGTCACGGACGTCCTGTGCCGCCGCGTCGATGTCGCGGTCGAGGTCGAACTGCAATGTGATGCTGCTGACCTCCTCGCGCGAGACGGACTGCAGGAGATCGAGCCCCTCGAGCCCGTTGAGCTCCTCCTCGATGATCTCGGTGATCTCGGTCTCGACCACTTCGGGGCTCGCGCCCGGCAGGACCGTCGACACGGACACGATCGGGATCTCGATGTCGGGCAGCTCACGGACCGGAAGACGTGAATAGCCTACCGCCCCGAGCACGATCAGCGCGATCGACATGACGGTGGCGAGGACCGGGCGTTCGATGCAGATGCGCGGCAGGAACACGGGGTCAGGCTCCGTCGGCCGGTGGGTCGACGACGTTGATCACTTCGACCGCGGCGCCGTCTGAGAGCCGGTGCTGACCGGCGACCACCACCGTCGCGTCCGCGCCGACGCCGGACAGAACCTCCACGCTGGGCGGAAGCCGCTCGCCGAGCTCGACGAGGCGGCGGTGAGCGAGCCCGTTCTCGATCACGTAGACCCAGGTTGCGCCATCCGTGAACACCACAGACTCCTCCGGGACGAAGATCTGGCCCTCGCGAACACCCGCGAGGACGGAGACCTCGACGAATTGCCCGTGCCGCAGTCGGCCGGCGGTGTTGCGGGCCGAGGCGCGTACCTCGAGCATGCGCGTGCCCGGGTCGACACGTGGATCGATGAAGGTGATCTCGCCGACGGTCTTGTTACCGTCGGCAGTCTCTGTGATCTCGATCGGTGTTCCGACGGTAACCTCGGCCTGGTGACGATCGGGAAGGCGGAAGTCGATCTCGACGGGGTCGGTCTTCATGAGGATGACGAGGACAGTGCCCTCGGAGACATAGTTGCCCGCGTCGACGAGCCGCGCGCCGATGATGCCGGAAAATGGCGCACTCAAGTGATAGTCCTCGAGCTCCCGTTCGGCCAGGACCAGCGCCGCTTCCTGCTCGCGGACGGCGGCCGCAGCCGCGAGCTCGTCGGCCTCGACGGTGTCGAATTCCTCGAGCGAGACCAGCTCCTCCTCGAGCAGGCTACGGGCGCGCTCGAGGTTGCGCTCGGCCACACGGAGGCGGGCTCGAGCGCTGTCGAGCGTGGCACGTGCGAGCTGGAGGCGTGCGGCCGCCTTGCGATCGTCGAGGTGAACGAGCATCTGCCCGGCTTCCACGCGGCCGCCGCGTTCGTAGGCGATCTCTGACACGACGCCATCGACCGTCGGTCGGATCTCGGCTTGCGCGCTCGCGAAGACCGTGCCGACCGCCCGCAGGTTGATCGTGACGTCGCGGGTGATCGCCGGCGTGACGTCGATCTTGTACACCCGTACGGGGGGTGTGCTCGCCGCCGGAGGCTCTCCGCCGCACGTGGCGCACGTCATCAACAGAGCGATGGCCGTTGAGACGAGGCGGGCACGGGTCGGGATGGCTGTCATCGAGAGGTGCCGTGAACGGTGTGCCGGTGGTGTACACGGACGCCACCGGCCGGGCTGCGCCTCCCGCGAGGGAGGATCGCTCGGAGCGTTGCCCGGGCGAGGTGAGCCGGGCGGTGGTCGCGTCGGTCGTCGGTACTGTACCGTGGTCGACGCTAGCAGGGGTCCCGGGGCGTGTCACCAACGCCACTGAATCGACGGCGAGATCGGTCGTCATTTCGCCAAGGCGGACCCGGATGGAGACGCCTCACTCGGGGCTGCTAGCGGTTGAGGGCGGCGCTCCTACCGAGCGGCGCGCGGTGCTCCATCAACCACCGCAGGACGGCGTCGCGAGCGCGAGGGTCCAGTGAGATGCTCACCTCGTCCCCGCGCTCCACGCGTGTGAGGATGCCGTCGCGTCCTTCGATGATGACGAGCTCGGTCTCGAGGGCGTGCTCTTTGTCGCGTGCGCGCGCCTCGACAACGAAGCTCCCGTAGAGCGTCTTGTCGTCCGGATCGCTGGCGTTGACGATCAGCACCGGCGCATCGATGCGTAAGCTCGCCGTCTCGCCGACCATACTGTCGAGCAGGACCGCGCCTGCGGGCGGCGTAACCGCGGTGAATCTCGGATAGATTCCCGCGATCGTGTCGGTACCGATGGTGTGCCCCAGCAGGTACACGCGGTCGGGATCCACGCGCCCGTGGTCGACCGCGCGCGTGTAGGCCTCGATCGCATTCGAGCGTTCCGTCGCGTAGCGACCGCGGCCGCTGCGTCCGGCGCCCGGCTTGTCGTAGCGGAACACCGCGAAGCCGCGCTTGACGAGCTCGCGAGTCAGCTGCGCGTAGATGCCGTCGTCCGGATCCTCGCCGAGACCCGAGCGCCAGCCGTTGCGGTCGATCGCGCCGCCGCCCGGGATGATCACCACGAGAGGAGCCGGACTCTGCGCGGGGAAGTCCCACTGGGCGGCGAGGACCGCGTCCACGCTCGTGAACGTCGTCTGAAAGGTCTCCGCCGACTGTTCTCCGCGCTCGCCCGGCTGCGGCGCTGCAAGCGACGCTGTCGCTAGCAACGTGCAGCAGGCGACGGCGAGAGACGTTAGAGCGATCACGAGCACGATCCGCGGGTGGCTTGACGTGGTACGCGCGGCGCTGGGCGACGGTGACGACATGATTGCCATACGGGCTGTGGGGCCGTGCCGCTCGCGGCCGAGTCGGCCACGAAACACCGTTCAGGATGTTCCGGACCCGACACCGAAGTCAAGAAAGCGTCGTGAGCTCGGCGCCGGGCCGGTACTGGAGCGCTTCGGCGACGTCCTCGCGACGGGCCGCGGTGCGCCCGTCGTGGGCGGCGATGGTCATGGCGATGCGCGTCACGCGCCTCACGGCGCGGGCAGAGAGCGCAAGCCGGTCGGCGGCTTCGGCCAGCAACATACGTGCATCCGGGTGCGCGCCTGAGCTGTGACGGCGCGCCCGCTCGAGCGTCGTGCGGGCGGTGGCGACGCGTGAGCGGACGCTCGCGGACGGTTCCCCGGACGCTCGACTGGTCAGCTCCGCGAACTCGAGCCGGGGCAGGTTCACGAACAGATCGATCCTGTCGAGCAGCGGACCGCTGATGCGCGAGCGGTAGCGCATCCTGGCACCGTCGGCGCAGGTGCACTCGCGAACGCCGGTGGCGTCGTAGCCGCAAGGGCAGGGGTTCATAGCGGCGACGAGCATGAAGTCGGCCGGGAATCGCAGACGTCCGGCCGCGCGACTGATCGTCAGGAAACGATCCTCGAGCGGCTCACGTAGGTGATTTAGAACGGAAGGCGAGAATTCAGCGAGCTCGTCCAGGAAGAGCACGCCGTTGTGCGCCAGGCTCACCTCTCCCGGGCCCGGGTTGGCGCCGCCTCCCACCATGCCCGCGCCCGAAGTCGTGTGGTGCGGGGCGCGGAAAGGACGCTCGGTCATGAGCGCGCCGCGGTTGAGGCCTGCGATGCTGTGGATCGACGTGGTCTCGATGGCTTCCGGCAGCGTCAGCGGGGGCAGCACGTTCGGCAGTCGTCGCGCGAGCATGGTCTTGCCGGCGCCCGGCGGTCCGATCATCAGGAGGTGATGTCGGCCGACGGCGGCGATCTCGAGAGCGCGCCGTGCCATGAGCTGGCCGCGGACGTCGCGCAGGTCCAGACGCCCGCCGCGGGCGCCACTCGCGAACAACCGATCGGCGTTCACCCGCGCGGGGGGAGTGTCGTAGCCGCGGCGTTCGAGCTCGATCACGTCGCTCAGCGCCGCAGCTGGATGGACGTCGATGCCGGTCACTACGGCAGCTTCGGTCGCATTCTCGTGCGGCACGACGATGCGCCGCCGGCCGGCCCGCGCGGCCGCCAGCGCTGCCGGCAGGGCCCCGGGCAC
>SPBQ01000306.1 GCA_004525875.1 Myxococcales bacterium | reverse complement strand
GTCGATCTCGGCGTGACGCTCGCCGGGGGCCGGGTCCGTGCCAACGTATTCCTTCACAAGGGTGGGGTTGCCGCGGCCATCCGCCCCATCCGTCGCGTCCGATCGCTCGCCGAGCTCGGCCTGCCCGTCGAGCTGGCAGAGCTGACCGCGTACAAGGATGGTCTGGTGCTCCTGGTCGGTCCCGCGGGCTCGGGCAAATCGAGCACGCTGGCCGCGCTCATCCAGCATCTGAACCGAACGCGTGCCTGTCACGTCGTGACGATCGAGGATCCGATCGAGTTCGAGTACGAGCCCGGGCGATGCCTGATCAATCAGCGTCAGGTGGGCGACCAGGCCGATTCCTTCCACAGCGCGTTACGCGCCAGCCTGCGACAGAGCCCCGATGTCATCCTTCTCGGCGAGATGCGCGACCCCGAAACGATCGCGGCAGCCCTGACGGCCGCCGAGACGGGACACCTTGTGCTCTCGACCTTGCACAGCGGCGGCGCCGACATGGCGGTCGACCGGATCATCGATGCGTTCCCGCCCCACCAGCAGGGACAGGTCCGCACGCAGCTGGCCGGGGTGCTGCGGGTCGTGGTCACGCAGTTGCTGCTGCCGGGGCTGCGCGAGGCAGCGCTGGTGCCGGCGCTGGAGAAGATGGTGGTCACGCACGCAATCGCTCACTCGATTCGCGAAAGTCGTGGGCATCAGATCTCCAGCCACATTCAGACCGGTCGCGCCGAGGGCATGGTCTCGCTCGAGATGTCGCTTGCCGCGCTGGTCAAGCGCAGGCTGATCTCACGAGAGACCGCCATCGAGGCGGCACGCAACGTCGATGTCATGACCAAGCTGCTGGCGTTCTGAATCGCGGCTGCGACTGCTGGCCGCAGCTCCCATAGGTGCCCCCCGCACGAGGCGCAACCGCTATGATGGTCCGGAAACTCCCTTGAGTACCGTTTCGGGGCCGTGGGAGGATCACTCCGCATCCAGGAGGGGGAGTGTCCACATGCCCGAACGAACGAATGGGCCGCTCGCCGCCGTTGCGAGTTGCTTGCTGCTCGCGACTGCGAGCCACGCGCAGATCACGTCCGACATCCAGCCGCTTCTGAGGTGCCAGAAGACCATCGCGAAGGCGGGCGCACGCTTTGCCAACAAGACGGTCAAGTCGACGCTGCGCTGCACGAACGCGGTCGTCGAGTGTCAAGTGAACTGTGACGAGGGAGTCTACGGACCATCCTGTCAGAGCAATCCACCGCCTTGCTGCGACTCCGATGATCCGGGCTCGAATGCGTCGTTCCAAGTTTGCATGGACGAGGCCGAGGCGCGTTGCGACAAGGAGAACGCGAAGATCGTCGACGCCGAGCAGAGAAAGCGGGACTCGATCGCCAGCAAATGCGCGGAGCTCACGCTCGAGCAGCTGTGCGGCGCCGGGACACCGGGCCTGAACTTCGGCCAGCTCAGTGCCGGGTGTCAAGCGCTGATCCCGGGCTGGACGTGCGACCTCAACAACCTGCTCGAATGCGTGGGCGGCCCGATGGAAGAGGAGCTCTCGGGGCAGATCGCCGAATTGCTTGACCCCCGAGCGGGGGAGGCCCTGACGGCGGCCGGACTCACTGCGCAGTTCGCCGGGATCTCGACCGTCTACAAGGTGAAGGGGCAGCTCACCGCGGGCAAGACCGACGTTTTCTCCATCGAAGGCCGCGCCGACGAGAAGATCGTGGTGGCGGTCAGGACGATGGACGATACGGGTTCGGATACCTCGACACTGGAGCCGGTCCTGACCTACATCGGCACGGACGGTACCACGCCGGTCGGGAGCAGCAGTATCGTGAGTGTCGGCTGCGCCACGCCGACGACCTGCGGCGCATCGTGTCCGACGTTCAAGAGGCGGTTTCCCTTCACGGGCACGTTTTTCCTGACCGTGACAGCCACCGAGAACTCCGGGTGCGGGGCCGGAGCCTATCAGCTGGTGGTGAAGACCGACGGCGGATCCGGACCGATGCTGGTGGCCGACGACGTCGATTCGATCACGCCGTGACCGACGGGCCCGGTTCGAGACTGCCGAGGTAGGACCCACCCGGACGGGGATGCTTTGCCCTGGCGGTTGTCGTCTTGCCGGCTACCCCCGATCGGGTACTGACTCGCGGTTGACGGGAGCCCGCGCGGAATGCGGCTGGGCGCTTTGCAAACGTACTTGTAATAATAACCTTTTCCGCCAAGCTGTGCAGTGTGCGTGTGCGTGGAGGGGCCGCATAGGCCCGCCGCCGAGACCCCCTTCGCGATCATTCATAACGAACGGCTGCCGTATCGTGAGTCGGGACCGCAGCAACATCCGTTACGGGCTCGCCGCCGTCGCGTTCGGGCTAACGCTCGCCATCGCGATGGTGGAGACCATTCCACGCCTGCTCCCCGGGCTGATGCCCGCAAAGTTGCGGACCGTTCAGCGCATCTACGACGCCCGCAGCTCGTGGCAGGACATGATGCGCGGCGACCGCGAGCTCGGCTTCGTTCTCAAGCCCGATCTCGATCTGAGCTTTCCGTCGGAAGGGCGCTCCATCGCAATACGCACAGTCGACCTCGGTGTCGACGGTATCGGGCACCGGGACGTCGGTACGAAGGCGCCCTACCAGGCGGTGGCGCTGGGCGATTCTTTCACGTTTTGCGACGATACAATGGCCGAGACGTGCTGGGTAAAGTTGCTGTCCGATCGCACGGGCGTCTCGTTCGCTAACGTGGGAGTGAACGGCTACTCGACGCTTGCCGAAGCGCGCATGCTCGAGAAGATCGGGCCGAAGCTCTCGCCGCGCCTGGTGCTCGTCGGCTTCTTCCCCAACGACTTCAAGGACAACGTTCATTTCTACCACTGGTCCCAGAGCGGTACCGACGACTACTGGACGTGGATGCGACGAAAGCGTCGCAGCGATGTCTCGGATACGCTCGCTCGCCACTCCATCCTCTATCGTCTCGTCGACGCCGCCCGCCGCTACGGCAAGCGTACGACCTACGCGCATCACGAGGACGGGCTGGACTTCGTCTTCCGCGCCGACGAGTGGTGGAGCGGGGTCGTCGCGCGGGCGGGTGTGACGCCGACGTACGCGCTCACGGAGCAGGCTTTCGACGAGCTCGCGACCACGGCGGACCGGCTCGGCACCGCGCTGGTGGTGTTGCTGTTCCCTTTCAAAGAACAGGTCTACTGGGACATCGCCCGGCAGTACCACCCCGATGGAGCAACTCTCGACGAGGCGGCGATCGACGGACCGCTCGATCGGGTGGCGAGCTATCTCGATGAGATCGGTGTGGGATATTGCGATCTCACGGCCGACCTTCGCGCTGGGGCGCGGCGAGGGGAGCAGCTGTACTTGCGAGCCGGCGCGCACTGGACGGACGCCGGTAACGAACTGGCTGCGCGGTCCATCGAGGACTGCCTGACGGAGAAGGGTCTGCTGGAGGCGCTGGAGAGCTCTGAGGGCGAGAGCTTCGGTGTTGCCGGAGGTCTGGCGTAGGAGCGTCGCGGCGTAGCGTGGAGCCCGTGCTCCGCGGCGATGATCTATCGATTCGACCAGAAGAAAAGGAGAGGATCTGAACTATGTTTCACGCTGCCATGACCCCTCGGTCCGACGATGTCCGGAAAGACGTCGCTTTGCGCGCCCGTGGCGACCACGCACGCGTGCTAGCCATTGCGGTTGCAGTTCTGGTGACGACCTCTACCGGAACGGTGTCCGCGGAGCCCGGACGACACGCGCTCCGGCAGATCACCAACATCACCGTCGGCGAGGTCGAGACACCCGAGATGCGCTCCCAGGAGGGCCAGCGGGTCGCCTTCGCGGCCACCGGCGACGTCCTCGGCATCGGAACGAGCACGGCGAACAAGCAAATCTACATGTGGGACGAGAACCTCGACACCGGCGCAACGTCGTTGATCCAGGTCACCAACGGTATCGGTTGCGACAGCTACGATCCGGTCCGTCCCACCGATGGCACGTTCTCCGGAAGTCGCCTCGAGATCATTGCATTCGTGTCCAACTGCGACTTCGATCCGAACGTCGACAACAGCGACGGAAATCCCGAGATCTTCTTCTGGGAGATCGACAGCGGAATCTTCCACCAGGTGACCGACACGCCAGCCACCGTCACCAACGGCAAGCCCTTCGTGAGCGACAGCACGCGCTGCATGGTCTTCGAGTCGAACGGCGACCTCGACGATAACAT
>SPBQ01000416.1 GCA_004525875.1 Myxococcales bacterium | reverse complement strand
CGCGTGCTGCTCGCGTTCGAGGAAGCCGAGTGGGAAGCGGACGATGAGTCGCGCCGAGCCAAGCTGACCTTTGTGATCATCGGCGGCGGGCCGACAGGAGTCGAGCTCGCGGGCGCGATCAAGGATGTCGCCTCCGAGATCCTCCCGCGTGAGGTTCGCAACATCAACGAGACGACGGCCCGGGTGATCATCGTCGACGGCGGCGCGCGACTCGTCGCGGCCATGCCGCAGGACCTCGGGAAGCGAGTTCACGATGGGCTCGAGAAGATGGGCGTTGAGGTCATCCAGAACGCGCACGTCTCGAACGTCACCGAGCGTGGAGTGTCCATTGGCGACACGTTCATCGCCGCCGAGAATGTTTTCTGGGCCGCGGGCGTGCAGGGGCATGCGTGGATCCGGGCGCTCGGCGTCGAGTTCGACAGCGCCGGACGTGTCGTGGTCGGAGCCGACATGTCGGTGCCCGGTCGGTCCGAGGTGTTCGTGGTCGGCGACGCGGCTCACGCCACCGATGTTGCCACCGGAAAGCCCGTCCCCGGGCTCGCCCAAGCCGCTATTCAGGCCGGCCGGTTCGTGGCGGGGGTCATCGGCCGGGAGCTCGACGCCGCTGCGCCGGAGGATCGTCCGGCGTTCAGCTACCGGGACAAGGGCTCGATGGCGATCATCGGCCGTGGCAACGCCGTGGCGGCGGTCGGCAATCGCCACTTCGGTGGATTCGTGGGCTGGCTGGCCTGGGGCCTGGTCCACGTGATGTTCCTGATCGGCTTTGGCAACAGGCTGTTCGTGATGTCCGAATGGTTCTGGAACTTCGTCAGGCACAGCCGGCGCGCAAGGCTCATCACGGGTGACCCCGCGGTCCACGTCAAGGAGTTGCGCGGGAAGCGGGAGGCGGGCGAGAGGGCCGGCGCTGGTGCGGCTAGAAGCTGATCCGAACTAACCCTCCGGTGTCTGCCTCGGCGCTCACCGTCTTCTCCCCCGTCATCTCGAAGCGACCGAAGTCCAGCACGTACAGGGCGCGTTCCTGGGGGTGGAACTTGAGATCGATCGGTCGGTGCAGGCCGTCGACGCCGTCGGTCGCGAACGGATGCAGGCTCCAGTCGGTCGGATCGACGCGGACGATCGATCGTCCGGCCCGCGGTCCCTCCGGCGCCGTCATCGGCCGCTCGTCGCCGAACAGCGCAATGAACAGGTGGCCGGCGTAATCTCCGGCCCAGGACGGCGCGACGTCGAGCTTGACCGCCGATACGTGCGTCGGAAACTCCATGAGTGCGGGCTCCGGCGGCGGCAGCTCGTCGTGATTCGCCAGCACGAATGAAAGCTCGGGGCCGCGCAGCGCACGAAAGCGCGGGTCGGTGACAGGGGTGCCGCCGACGAAGTCGGGCCAGCCGTACCAGCGGCCCTGTTGCACATAGAAGAGCAGGTCCGGCACGTCTCCGATCGGCCGACTGCCGCGGTCGTCGCCGCCCTGGTCGGTCGCGATCAGGCGGCCGTCGGGCAGGAACAGCAGGCCGTACGCATTGCGAAGGCCCCATGCGACGAGCTCTAGATTGCTGCCGTCGAGGTCGCACCGCATGACGGAGGCCGTGCAGGGGACCCGAGCGGCGATGCGGCGGCCGGGTTCGTCGCGATGGCCGAAGGGCCCGAACGCGCCCGTCTCCGTCGTCGAGCCGTTGGTCGCGAAGGGGTCTTCGGTTCGTGCATTCACGCCGGTGAGAACGACGTCCAGACCCGGCTCGTCGCACGCGTGGGGCAGGCGCTTGAGCCAGCCGAGCTCGTAGGCGTCCAGCCCGATGATCGCCATGTTCGTCATCGCCCCCTGCGGGAAGTAGAGCTTCTCGTCCGGGCCGACAGCGATCGTGCCGACGTGATAGTTGCCGGGCCCCGGCAGGCCGTCGATGAGGACGGTCCGTGAGCCGTCGTCGTCGATACGAACGATGCGACCGGGATCATCCCCACAGGACACGTAGAGGGATCCCGCATGCCAGGCGAGTCCGTTCAGCGGTCGACCGAGGCCGTCGGCGACGAGCTCCCACGAGCCGGCCGCAGCCAACCGCCATACCCGCCCTTGGGGCGCCCCCTCGCCGAAAGGGACACCGGATTCGCCGACGTAGGTCGTGCCGTCGTCCGCGAAGGTGAGGCTGCTCGGAAAGGACAGCCCGCAGGCGACCCGCTCTAGCTTCGAGGGCATCGACATCCTGGCGGCCGATCACGCGCGCCGGCGTCGCGGTGGCATCGCCGGGCCCCGCCCCTGGCCGGGAAGCGCGGCCGGGTCGCCGGGCATCTGCACAAGCTCGACGCGCGTGCCGTCCGGGTCGAGAATGAAGATTGCGGCGATACCGTGCTCGGCGTTGTCGAAGCGGGTTTCTTCGAGCACGCGGGTTCCGTGCCTGTCGCGTACGTGAAGCTCGGCTAGCGTGGCGTCGAGGTCGTCGACGCGTAGCGACAGATGCGTCAAACCGGGCGTGTTCATCGGGCGTGGCGTCGTCGACTCACCGGTGCCGAGTGCGTCGAACCGGAGCAGCTCGATGCGCGTGCCGTCACGCTCGAGCCAGACCGCCTCGAGCCGCGCGTCTTCCAGGCCTAGCAGGCGGTCGACGGGCTCTCCCGCGAAAGGTGCCCGCGAGCACTCCTCGAAGCCGAGCAGGTCACGATAGAACGCGAGCGATCGCTTGAGATCGGTCACACAGATGCCGATGTGGGACACGCGCAGGAACGCCATCTCTGCACGCTAGAAGGCCTGCGGTGGCGGCGCAAGCCGGAATGCCGTATCCCTGTCGTGCCATGTTCCACGTTACCGATGACTTACGCATTGCTCAGCTCCGGCCGCTGATTCCGCCGGCAATCCTCATGGAGGAGCTGCCGATCACCGAGGAGATCTCCGCCGTCATCGCGAGCTCGCGCGACGCGGCAGCGCGAATCGTCCACGGTGACGACGATCGGTTGCTCGTCGTCGTCGGCCCCTGCTCGATCCACGATCCGGTCGCAGCACGCGAGTACGCCACCCGGCTGGTCGCGCTGCGCGAGAAGTTGAACGAGGACCTGTGCATCTTCATGCGGGTGTACTTCGAGAAGCCGCGCACGACGGTCGGCTGGAAGGGCCTCATCAACGATCCCCGCCTCGACGGCAGCTTCGACATCAACACCGGGCTGCGCACCGCGCGCGGGCTGCTGGTCGATCTCGGCGCGATGGGCCTGCCGGTGGGCTCGGAGCTCCTCGATACGATCAGCCCGCAATTCAT
>SPBQ01000444.1 GCA_004525875.1 Myxococcales bacterium | reverse complement strand
TCCTCGTCTGTCGCGTTCACCAGCGTCGAGCGATCGCCCTTTGTGATCCGGAGCGTCGGGACCTGGGCGATACCAGCCTCCTGCGCGAGCTCGGGCCGGATCTGAGGATCGATGACGCGGTACCGGATGCGATCGCTGCGGTAGCGGTACGCCCCGAACAACTCCTCGAGCACCGGTTCGCGTCCGCCCTCGATGAAGGCCTCGATGAGCACGTCCTCTTCGAGTCGGTCGAGAACCTCGCGTGACTGCTGGGAGAGGCTGTTCACTCCCTCGGCGCTGAAGTCGAAGCGCTTGTGGTAGCGCGCGCCGAGGAAGTTGAGCATCACGACGACCGTGAGAAAGAGCGCGGAGTAGAGCAGGGCACCGGCCCCGTACTTCGTCGAGCGCCGGCGGACGAAGTGGCTCAGCGACGAGGTGCCGGATGTGAAGTACCACGCTAGGCATGCAAATCCGACGACGAGGTGGAGCAGCGAGTACCACCCGAATGCAAACAGCCCGCGCGCCGGCTCGTAGGCCAGCCAGTGGGACAGAAATCCGAACAGGACGAAGATCAGTCCCGTGAGGCCGAGGATGGGCGCGCGGGGAACCATCGTCATTTCCATCTCGCCGATTCCACGGCGCGATGCGTGAGGAACAGGAACACGCCGATCAGGCTGGCGAAGTAGAGGATGTTGCGAGTGTCGATCATGCCCCGGACCAACGTCGTCAGGTTCTCGGTGACCGATACGTAGAGCAGTACGGACTGAAGGGGCTCGCCCGCACCCTCGGCCGCCCAGTTGATCACGAACAGCAGCAGCAACAAGACGATGCCACCCACGGCCGCGATGATCTGGTTGGAGGTGAGCGACGAGGTGAAGTTGCCAATCGCGACGAACGACAGGGCCGTGAGCCACAGGCCAAGATAGCCGGTGAACACAAGCCCCGGCTCGGGGTTGCCGAACCACAGCAGGATGGCCGGGTAGATCAGCGAAAGGCCCACGATGACGGTCACCAGAAACGCGCCGGCGAGGAACTTGCCCGCGACGATCTCGGCCACTCGCACCGGCGAAGTGAACAGTAGCTCGTAAGTGCCGACGCTTCGTTCCTCGGCGAAGCTACGCATGGTCGTCATCGGGATCACGATCAGCAGAACGACGGCGAGGTTCTGGACGAGCGGGGCGATCACGGCGTCGTTCAGATTGAGCCAGGAGCTGTCGTAGCCCTGTAGGGACGCGTATGTCGCCACGTAGCGGTTGAACTGGCCGAGCAAGTTGAAGAAGAACCAACCCGCGAGCAGCAGGAATCCGGTGAGCACCACGTAGCCGATCGGCGAGACGAACACCGACCGAATGTCGCGCCACGCGATGTTTAGCGCGTTACGCATCCGAGGGCTCGATCGGTGCGACGGGATGCGCCTCGCCGCTGACGTACTTGAGGTACTCGTCCTCGAGAGAGCCCGCACGGGTGATCTCGTCCATCGCGGCTTCGGGCGCCACCCGACCGTCGTTTATGATCACTACCGTCTGGCAGATCTGCGCGACCTCCGGGAGGATGTGAGTCGACAGGATGACGGTCCGTTCGGTGGCGAGCTGCCGGATGAGCTCACGGATCTCGATGATCTGGGCGGGGTCCAGTCCGATCGTGGGCTCATCGAGGATCAGCACTTCCGGCTTGTGGATGAGCGCCTGCGCCAGGCCGACCCGCTGCCGGTACCCCTTCGACAGGTGGCCGCACAGCCGCCCCGCCACCTTGTCCAGCGCGCAGTCGGCGATGACTCGGTCGCGCGCGTCGCGCACTCGCGCACGTGGGACGCCCTTGAGGCGCGCGACGTGGTCGAGGTACGCCGTGACCTTCATTTCGAGGTACAGCGGTGGTTGCTCCGGGAGATACCCGATACGTCGGCGGACCTCGAAGGAGTCCTCGAAGACGTCGAAGCCTTCGACGCTGACCGTTCCGGCCGTCGCCGGCATGTAGCCGGTGATCACGCGCATCGTCGTCGTCTTTCCGGCTCCGTTGGGTCCGAGAAAGCCGCAGGCCTGGCCGGTCGCGACCGAGAACGAGACGTCCTTCACGGCTTCGAACGAGCCGTAAGTCTTGGTGAGGTGCTTGACCTCGATCATGTGCTGGTCGGGGGTGAACGCGCGCTGTGAGCGCGTGAATCCACGGATTGTCTAGCGATGCCGGTCGAGGGAGTCAAGGTCGCACCGGCCCGCGGGCGGCTTGCTTTTCTTCCTGCCTTGCCCGAGCCTCTCGCCGGTGAGGGCAAACGACGAAGCCGTCGTCTATCTCCTCGACGTAAGCTTCTTCACGTTCCGCGCCTACTACGCGCTGCCCGAGCTGAACACGTCGGACGGCGTCCCCACCAACGCCGTCCACGGCGTGGCGACGATGCTCGAACGGCTCATCCGCACCGAGGAGCCGAAGCACCTCGCCGCCTGCTTCGACAGCGCTGGCAAGACCTTCCGCACAGAGATCTACCCCGACTACAAGGCCAACCGGGACGAGCCTGATGACGCTCTGAAGACTCAGTTTCCTCTCGTCCGGCGACTCATCGAGGCGATGGCAATTCCGAGCATCGGTCTCGACGGTTACGAGGCTGACGACCTGCTCGGTACGCTGGCGAAGAAGCTGTCCGGGGCGGGGGCACGGGTGGTCATCGTGACTGGTGACAAGGATCTGATGCAGTGCGTGAGCGACTCCGTGTCGCTCTACGATCCCGTGCGTGACAAGCGGGTGCGGCAGGCCGAAGTGTTCGAGAAGTTCGGTGTCCCGCCCTCGGCCGTTACCGACGTCCAGGGTCTGATGGGTGATTCCACGGACAACATTCCCGGCGTGAAGGGAGTGGGGCCGAAGACGGCGACGGCGTTGATCGCACACTTCGGCTCGCTCGAAGAGACGCTCGCGCGCATTGAGGAGATCGAGGGCCTGGCAATCCGCGGCGCGAAGAGCGTACGGAAGAAGGTGGAGGAGGGCGCAGCGGATGCACGTCTGTCCAAGCGGCTCGCGACTGTCCGCGAAGATTTACCGCTGGGTCTGGAACTCGACGACCTGATC
>SPBQ01000378.1 GCA_004525875.1 Myxococcales bacterium | reverse complement strand
TTGCCGCCGAGCGTCAGGTTGTACAAGCGCGCTCTCTCGGCCTGACCGCGCTCTCAGGAGGCAGCGTCTTCCTCGTTCAGGCCCGCCACCTCTCTGGTAACGGCGCAGTGCGAGCGTGGGTGTACGGTCATGCTCTCTGCCTGGCAATCGGTGGGCATTCCACCGCGTGGCGCACGGGCCGACAACCACCGGGTGCGCCGTACCTGGACGGTCGTAATCAGGCGGCCTTTCGGAGTCGGTGATGGTGTCTACTAGACGCCTACTACGGACAGGAACCCCGCAGGCATCATCGCGCAAGTGCTTGAATTTCTGGAGCTGACGGGCGGACTCGAACCGCCGACCTGCTGATTACGAATCAGCTGCTCTACCAACTGAGCTACGTCAGCCAGAGATCGGTTTTAGTAGCGGCTCCCCGGTTGGAAGTCCACCGGGCTCTGGGTATGAACCGCGGTTCGGGGAGTAGCGATCGCATGACTCAGCGCAAACTCGCCAGCCTGCTCACGTCATTGTACATGACGCTCGGCTTCGCGGCTGCCTCGGTTGCCGGCCAGGGCGACTGCGGGCAGCCGGTGAGCACCGGGGCCAGCCCGGTGTCGACCGACGCTCTGTTCGCGCTGCGCGCGGCGGTGGCAATCGTGGCGTGCGCGCCGGCACTCTGCGACGCCGATGGCGACTGCACGGTGAGCGCCAGCGACGCCCTGCGGATTCTCAAGAAGGCCGTCGGCGAGGCGATCGAGCTCGACTGCGGGGCCCAGTGCCAGGTGACGACATCCTCGTCCTCGTCGTCGAGCTCGATGTTCGGCTCGACGAGCTCCACGACCAGCAGCACCATGATGCTCGTGTTCGCCTCGACCACCACCAGCACGACAGCGACGACGACGGTGACGACGAGCACCACCGCACCCGCGCAGGCGCCGACGGAAGCCGCCGGCGCTGCCGTTCGTTAGCCGGACGCTGGCAGCCAGCTAGTAGTTACAGACCCACTGCCCGCTGCCGCTGTCGAAGTCGGCCGGGTAGGAGTAGGCCGGGATGAAACACATCTCGTCCTCGGACAGGAAGCCGAAGTCGAGCGGACAAGCCACGCAGTTACCGCTCACGCAGTCGTCATCGCTGAAGCAGACGTTCGGGTTGAGCACCGAACAATCATCACAGCGGCGGGTCACGTCGCTGAGCACGCCGTTGTCCCACTCGCACTGGAACCAGAACCGCTCGCCCGGCTCGAGCATGATGCGCGGCTCGGGCTGCAGCCTCGTCGGGTGATCCCAGTCTACGTTGTAGAGTAGGAGACCCGTGGGATCGTCAAAGCTCGACGGCTGGCTCTCCCAGATCTTCGCGCCGATCCCGCGACGATGCTGGTGCGTGGTGACCTGCCAGAAGCAGGCGGGCGCCGCGGCGTTGGACGCATGACGATACGAGGTCAGGTTGCTGAGCCCGGTCGTGAACGGCGCAACGCTGAAGGCCAGATCGCCCGGCAGGATCTGGCTGGTGGTCTTCGGGGTCGGCGTCGGCGTGCCGTAGAAGTTGACCCACATCTCGGGATAGATCGGCACGTTGAACGGGTTCGTGTAGTGGATGTTCATGCCGTACGTCTCGCCCGGCAGCACCTCGAAGCCGACACCCGCGGGCAGCGACTGATCCGAGGTCGGATCCTGGCTGGTGGTGAGCATCGCCTTGATGCCGAACCGCTTGTTGCAGGCGGTGTCGTTGGCGTCGAAAGCGGTGGGCTGGGCCGGCGGCCCGCTGTCGGGCACGTCGTCGAAGATGATGATGTGGTGGGTGCCGATGTTGGCCCGGATCTCGATGCGGTCGACGTACGTCGACTGCGAGACCTCGGGCGGCACCTGGAGCCACTGACAGCCCTCGAACTCGGTGCCCGGCGCCACTTCGAAGTCGTCCGGCGGCGGGAGATAGATCTGGAACCCCTCGCCCGGTGGCGGCGGGTCGAGCGGCTCGGCCGGCGTCCAGATATCCTCGGGCTCACCGCAGGTGGTGCCCGCGGGCCAGCCCGTCTGCGGGGCGTCGGCAGCGATCCAGGCCTTGAGCAGCTCGAGCTTGCCCGGCGAGAACGTGTCGGTGCTCGGCGGCATGCTCGTGCCCAGACACCCCGCCGATTGGCCACCATCGGCGCAAAGAGCGTCGAGCTCGCCGACCGTGCGGCGGAGCTTCTCGATCAGCAGGCTGCTCGAATCGCCCTCCAGGTCCGGGTCGCCCGGCAGCACGCGTGACATCCCGAGCGCCGCGGCGCCCACACTGAACGGCGACTCGCTCACCAGCTCGTCATAGACACCGCCCAGACCGATGTCGGCGGAGTCGAGATTGAGCCCGCCGGCCGGGTTGGCGCCGGTGTGACACACGGTCGCGGTCGCACAGCTGCCCTGGAACACGATCTTGTTGATGTGCTCCCACGCGCTGTCCGACTCGCACGCGAGGCAACGAAGCTTGAGCTTGTCGCTGTCCTTGATCGGCTTGTTCTTGATGCCACCGGGATCGGTCGTCGTCTTGACCTTGATCCGCTTGCGCCCCTTCTTGACGGCAAGAGATGCGGTGACGTCCACCTGGCTCGCCGTGCACTGGAAGCAGTTGCCGGGCGGCGAGCCGGGGTTATCGCAAGCGATGCCCGCACCGAGCATCGCATCGGCAGCGTTCTGCAGCGCGACCAGATCGGGGTCGGGAGCACCGGCTTTGTTCTTCACGGCGACGCCGCCCGACGAGACGCCGGCCGGTACGCAGCCGGTGGTGAGCATGTCGTCGTCGTCGGCGAAACACAGACCCACGGCGAACGAGCACGAGCCGTTGGCGAGCCCGTCGGTGTCGCAGGAGGCGTCGCCATCGACGCAGGCCAGCTCTTTCTTCTTCGTCTTGCTGGCGGGGTAATTGAGCTCGAGCCCGGTCTGGAACTTCGCAACGCAGTCGGTCTTGGAGTTGCCGCCGCCCTCGATCAGGCCGTCCGAGGCAGAGTCGGAATGGGCCCGCGCAGTGAGCGGCGCGATGGCGATGCCGAGCGCAGTCGCCAGGGCCGCTACGAGCAGCAGATCGGGATGGACGCGCGTCGAGCGATGAAACATGGTCGGGTCCCCTGTGCCGGGAGCTACGCCTCGCTGGCGACGCGCGCGGTGCCTTGACCTAGCAACAATCGCAGCCGCGGGTCAAGAACGCGTCGCAGGCCCGACGAAAAAGGCCCCGCACCGGCATGAGCGGTGCGGGGCCTGTGACCGATTCCCATACCCGAGAGAAGGGGGGCGACGTCAGTAGTAGTCGTCTGCCCCGCCCGCGGAGCTCTTGGCCTGCTCGGCGAGCCACGCCGCGTACTCTTCGTCGGTGTCGACGCTGAAGAAGCCCTTCATGCGGTAGTGACCCAGGCCGCAGAGCTGGGCACAGGAGATCTCCCCCTTGCCCGTCTGCTTGGCCTCGAACCACAGCGGAACCGTGTTGCCGGGGATCGCGTCCTGCTTCACACGCATGATGTTCATCCAGAACGAGTGGATGACATCCTTCGACGTGAGGCTGAGCAGCACCTTCTTACCCACCGGGAAGTGGAACTGATTGATCGTGGCGATGTCGTCCTTGGCGGC
>SPBQ01000436.1 GCA_004525875.1 Myxococcales bacterium | reverse complement strand
TGGCGGCGCGATGCTGAACGGCCTGAAATGTTCCGATCGGCGCACCGAACTGCTCGCGCTGCGAGACATAGCCCGCCGTTATCTCGAGTGCCTTCTCCGACACGCCCACCTGCGCGGCGCAGGTAGCGACCACCGCGAGCTGGTGGACGTGCTCCAGCATTCGCCTGGCCGCGTCGCCGGAGGCAGGCTGGCCACCGAGGACGTCGGCGGCCTCGACACGTACGCCGTCGAGGTCGAGCGTGAACAAGGGCTCGCCGGTCGACGTCGCGCCGCCGGTGAGGGTCGCACCGGGGGCCGTGGGGTCGACCATGAACAGGCCTGCGCCGTCACCGACCCGCGCGGTCACGAGCACGCCCGCCGCCACGTTCGCCGACGGCACCTCGGCCTGGCGCCCGGTGAGGACCCACGCACCGCCGTCGCTCTCGGCCTGCGCGCTCGACGACGCACCGCCCTGGGCCGCATCGCTAAGCGCCGCACTCAGCACGAGCTCCCCGGTGGCGATCACCGACAGCCATCGCGCCTTCTGGTCATCGGTTCCGTAGATCGCGATCGGCAGACCTGCGTAGGCCAATGTGACCAGCGCCGGAACCGGCGCCACGACACGTCCGAGCTCGCCGAGCAGCACGGCCAACTCTGGCAGGCCGAACCCCATGCCGCCGTGCTCCTCGTCGACGGCCAGACCGAGCAGCCCGGCCTCCGCCAGGGTCGCCCACAGCGGTCGGTCGAACCACTCGGATGTACGCTCGAGCGCCTTGACGCGATCCGGCGTGACCTCCTTGTCGAGGATCCCGCGCGCAAGGTCGCGCACCGTTGTCTGGTTCTCCGTAAAGCTGAAGTCCATTGCTCGAGCCCTTCCCTCAGACCGGCCGGAACACCGGTAGCTTCGTCGCGGCGTCGACCTGCTCGACCTTCGCCTGGACCTTCATGCCAATGGACACGTCGGACGGATCGCAGCCGACGAGGTTCGATACGAAGCGAATGCCTTCCTCGAGATCGACGAGAACGCAGGTCAGCGGAAAATCGAAGCCGGGAAACTTCGGGTGGTGCAGCACCGTGTAGCTGTAGACGGTACCCTTGCCGCTGCTCTCGACCGTCTCCCACTTCAACGACCGGCACTGGTTGCACATCGGGCGCGTGGGATGCCGGAGCGTGCCGCACTCGCAGCACTTCTGGATGAGCAGCTTGCCGTCGGCAACGCCCTCCCACCACCACCGATTGTCGTGCCCCTGCAGCGGCTTGAAGCGCGTCGGCACCGTGGATTGCGCCGCAGCGCCGGCGTCATCGACGGCCTTTGGCTGCGCATGAGGCTTGAACTTCAGCACGCGGAACGTCTGCCAGCCCACCTCCTCGCCGTCCTGATCGCGGAAAGTCTCGCGCGTGTTGATGAAGTAGCCGATGCCGAGCGCCGTGGCCTTCTCCTCGGAGATCGTCTCGATGACAGTCGTCGAGATCACGCGATCCCCGGGCCGTAGATAGCGCCCGTAGCTCTGCTCGCAGTTGGTCGCGACCACGCCCGTGTAGCCGGCACCGCCGAGCAGTGCGTGCAGCTCGGTCTGGCGATTCGGGCGGCTCGGCTCGGGGCGGGCCATCTCCACGCCCGGGAGCATCCAGGCCTGCAGCATCGCGGGCGGTGCAACGATCCCACCGTGCGCGGAGCGGCCGGCCGCCTCCGCATCGGTGTACACCGGATTGCGGTCGTCGAGCGCATCGCACCAGTGCCGGATCATCGCCTCGTTGACGGTGTCGAGCGCCTCCTCGGGCGGGCCGATCTCCTTTCCGACGAACTCCTGGAGCTTCGCCTCCAGGTCCTGTTTCGACATCGTGGCCATACGATCTGACTCCTTGCCTTGCCGGTGCCTGCCCTCGCCGTGGCCGCGCTCGGGCTCAGCGCCGCCGCGCCCGCGGCAGGAACAGGCCCGCCATCGCGATGATGTCGCGCTGCACCTCGTTGACGCCGCCGCCGAAGGTGAGCGTGGTGGCCGAACGGTAGCCTTCCTCGAGCAGCCCGCCGAACATCGCGCCGGGCTCGTCCATCTGGATCGCCCCCGACGCCCCGACGATCTCGAGCAGCGTACGGTAGCAGTCGACGAAGAACTCCGTCCCCATGACCTTGACTGCCGAGGCCTCGGCCATGTCGGGCACGCCGGCGGTGATCGACCACGCCGAGCGCCAGTTGAGGATCTTGACGGCCTCGAGCTTGGCCTTGACGCGCGCGAGTTCCACCTGCACCCACTGCTGCTCGAGCATGGTGCCGCCGCCCGGCGCCGGGACCCGCGAGCACCACTCCCAGACCTCGTCGACCATGCGATCGGCCATGCCGGGCACGGCCAGTGTGATGCGTTCGTGATTGAGCTGGGAGGTGATGAGCTTCCAGCCCTGGTTCTCCTCGCCGACGAGGTTCGAGACGGGGACCCGGACATTGTCGAAGTACGTCGCGTTCGTCCGCTCGCGGCCGACCGTGTAGATCGGCGTCACCGAGAAGCCAGGCGTATCGGTAGGGATGAGAATGATCGAGATGCCCTTGTGGGGCTTGGGCGCGTCGGGGTTGGTGCGCGCCGCCATCCAGATGTAGTCGGCATCGTGGGCGTGGGTGGTGAAGATCTTCTGGCCGTTGATCACCCACTCGTCGCCGTCACGTACTGCCGTTGACTGGAGCGAGGCCAGATCGGTACCGGCTCCGGGCTCCGTGTAGCCGACGCCGAAGAACAGCTCGCCGCGGGCGATCTGCGGGAGCAGCTGCGCTTTCTGCTCCTCCGAGCCGTAGCGCATCAACGTCGGACCGATCGTGTTGACGGGAATGATGGGCAGCGGAGCGTGAGCCCGGTAGGTCTCGTCCCAGAAGATGAACTGCTCGAGCGGCGTGAAGCCGCGCCCGCCGTGCTCCTCGGGCCAACCGACCGTCAGCCAGCCATCCCGCCCGAGCTGGCCGACGATCTGGCGAAGCACCGGGCCGCCCATGTCCTCACGCTCGGCTTCGTGTGCCGCACGCAACTCGGGCGTGAACAAGTCCTCGTAGTAGCTACGGATTTCCTGTCGGAGCGCCCGTTGCTCCGGGGTGAACTCGAGATGCATGGGT
>SPBQ01000197.1 GCA_004525875.1 Myxococcales bacterium | reverse complement strand
GGTCATCGCGCTGGGTGCGTTGGCTGCCACGCGCACGCTGCCGGAGGGCTCGCCGACGTATCGTGCCATGGCCATCACCACGGCCGTGGCGGCTGGGGTCGTGATCGCACTGTTCTGGCTGCAGAGTCGGGGCATGTTCGGGGGACTGCTCGAGCTCCTACGCAGGCTCCACATCCACGTATCCGCTCTCGAGTCTCGCGAAGCACACCTGCGCGAGCTGGACCAGACCATCGTCGCGTTCTACCGGCACGATCGCGCGCGCTTTTTCTGGAGCACGTTCTTCCATCTGGCGGGCTGGATCGCCGGCCTGCTCGAAGTGATGCTGGTTGCACATCTCGTCGGCGTGCCCATCCACTGGACGCAGGCGCTGGCGGTGGAAGCCTTCGCCGGCGTGGCCAAGGGGCTGGGAGCGTTCGCGCCCGGATCGATCGGCGTCCAGGAGTCGGGCATCATCATCGTCGTCCGTATGCTCGGCCTGCCCGACGTGCTCGGCGTGGCCTACGCCGTTCTGCGGCGCGGGCGCGAGCTACTCTACGTCGTCATCGGTGGCGTGTTTCTGTTCGCCGAGGACGCGAGCTTCCGGAGCCTGCGCGAGCGAGTGCGCGCCCAGACGGTGGATCCATGAGCCGCGCACCGTCGCCGGAGAAGGCAGTGCTCTACGTCGCCGGGCGCGGCACCCGCCTGGGTCCCGAGTACGCCGACACCCACAAGGTGCTGCTATCCATCGGCGGCCGCAGCCTGCTCGAGCGGCACGTGGATCACCTCGTGTCCGTGGGCGTTCGCGAGCTGGTGATCGTGACCGGCCACGACGCCGCGCACGTTGCCGCCGAGGCCTCGCGCCTCACCGAGGGGAGCACAGTCACGGTGCGCACGGTCCACAATCCCGATTTCCAGGAGGGCAGCGTGCTCAGCTTCCTGGTCTCGCTGCCAGAGATCGAATCGGCGCGCGGCGCGGTGCTACTGATGGACGGGGACGTGCTCTACCCCACCGAGATGCTCCAGCGTCTGCTTGCCTCGCGTCATCCCACGGTGCTTCTCATCGATCGCAGCTACTCCACCGATGACGACGATCCCGTGCTGGTGCCGGTAGTCGACGGGCGGCCCGTCGACTTCCGCAAGAGATGGACCGGCACGGCCGACGTGGTTGGCGAATCGATCGGATTCTTCAGGGTCGCGCCCGCTGACCTCACGTTCCTGGCCGAGCGCACGCGGACGCGGATCGCAGCCGGCAGCCGCGAGGATTCCTACGACGAGGTGCTACGCGATCTGGTCGTCGCCGGACGCTTCGGCCACGAGGACGTGACCGGGTTGCCGTGGACCGAGATCGACTTCCCGGCCGACCTCGAGCGTGCCGAGCGCCGCGTGCTGCCTGCCATCACCGCCCTGCCCGAGAGCTCCTGCAAAAGCTCCAAATAGATCCACCCGATGCGATCGACAAACCATCCGCAGGACGGGGTCAAACGGCGCGAAGCCGGCGACGCGACCTGAGCTCGATCAGCCCCGGCAGCAGTACCAGGTTCGCTACCACCGCCAGGCCCACCCCGATGGTGAGCAGCTGTCCCATGGTCGCCATCCCGCGATGGCCGGCCAGTGCCAGGCTGCCGAAGCTGGCGATGGTGGTCAGCGAGCTGAACAGTACCGCGTGCGCCGTGCTGGACTCGAGCAAGTGAGTGGCGCCACCACCGGAGCGACGAGAACGTTCGACCAGGTGGATACCGCTGTCGACGCCGATTCCGAGCAGCAGCGGCAATACGATGATATCGGCGAAGTTCAGAGGGATGTTGACGAGGACGCCGGCGGCCGCCGTGAGCAGCGCTGCAAGGCCGAGCGGGGTCATGACCAGTGCCGTATCACCGAGCGTCCGCCAGATGAGGAACAGAAGCAGCGCGATGATCCCCACCGCCGCGCCCAGCGCCTGACGTAGGGCACGCACGGCCTCGCGGATAGCCTCGTACACGTTCACCGCGCTGCCGATCGCATCCGGCGTAACCTGGCGTGTCGCTGCAACGAATCGCGCGAGCGCCTGGTTGTCGCTCAGATCCTCGCTCGGAGAGATCTGCACGCGCGCCGAACCATCCGCCGAGATCATGCGCCGCTTGAGACCGTCGGGAAGGCTATCGAGCGTCACCGGCCCCACTTTCACGAGCCGTTCGAGCATCGCGAGCTGGCCGGGCAGCGAATCGAGCATGCTCGCCTCGAGCTCCGAAACCAGCTCGTTGGCGCGACCATCGTCGGAGAGAGCACTGAGCAAGGCCTCGATGTCTGCCCCTGCCTGGCGCGCGCGTGCAAGGAGCTCCGCATCACCTCCGTCGCGCACGAGTGCGTCGAGCTCATCGCGAAGCTCGGTCAGTGCCGAGACCTCATCGCCCCGCGTCGGTGCCGGCTCGCGCTCGTCCAGTCGCGTCGCCGGCGCCAGGAAGAGCGCCACGTCCTCGATGATGGCGAGCTTCTCGACCTGGTCGGTCGGCACGAAATCGCGCAAAGTGATGGCCTCGTCGATCTCGTCGAGCTGACTGAGGCGCAGAGCCAGCGTCTGTGCGGAGGCAAGATCGGGCGCGATCACGCTGATGTTGAGGGGAGAGGTACCACCGGCAGTCAGCAGCTCTTCGTACGTCTGAACCGACTCCGCGCCCGGATCGCGCACTCGCAGCGGATCGGCATCGAAGTAGACCCCGGGCAGGAGCAGCAGGGCTCCGGCGGCGAGGACCAGCGCGCCCATCACCACGCCCAGCGGATGGCGAACCGGGAAGGCCAGCAACGACCCGAATCGAACGCTGCGATCGGGGAGTCGCGCGGGTACGATGAAACGGCGACCAAGGCTCATCAGCGCGGGGAGCAGCGTGAGGCTGGCGAGCAGGCTGATGAACATGCCAGTACCGGCGATGAGGCCGAGCTGGGCGACGCCGGAAAAATCGGTCGGAACGAACGCGTAGAAGCCAATCGCCGTGGTGACGGCACACAGCGCGATCGAAGCACCGACGTCGCGTCCGGTCTCGCGCAGGGCGCGCGAGTGTAACAAGCCCCGACCGAGCAGCTCCTGGTAGCGCATGCAGAGGTGGATGCTGAAGTCCACGCTCAGGCCGATGAACAAGACGGCAAAGGCGACCGAGATCACGTTCAGATGCCCGATTGCAAAGGCCGCGAAGCCGGCCGTCCACAGTAGACCGACGATCAGCGTGATCAGCGTCGCCATCAGCAGCCACAGCGAGCGCAGTGCGACGAGCAGTACGATTCCGACCAGGACAAAGGAAATCACGCCTGCGCTCGCCGCCTCGCCCTTCACGAGCTGCATCTCCTCGTACGACAGCGCGACGTCTCCGGTAATGCGCACGGTCGCTCCATGCTCTGCATCGAGGCCGAGCTCGCGTGCGTAAGTACGCACTGCTTCCAGCGGACGCGCGGCGGCGACGAACTCGCCAAGATCGAGCAGGGGACGTGCGAAGATGTAGCGCCGCCGATCGTTGACGTCGAGCTTGCGGCCGGCAACGACCTCCGCCCATGAGACATGGAAGCGCTCGCCGACCAGCAGCGCACGCGTCGCCCCCGAGAAGCGCTCGAGCATGGGTCCGAGCTCCCGGTTGTCGACGCTGCCATCAGGCAACGCCGTCACACCGCGTGCCAGCAGCTTGCTCAAGCCCCTCAGCGTTCCGTCCAGCGCCAGAGCGGCGAGGTACGGCTGGACTCGCGCCATGCGGTCGGCGAAGTCCTCGAGCTCCTCGGCGTCCATATAAAGGAGCGCGTGGTCCTCGAAGAACGCTCCCTGCGGCAGGTAGACGTGATCGAACAGGTCGGCCGCGTCGCGCATGCGGGAGGCGAGCGCGGCTGCACCGTCGCGGGCCATCTCGGGAGAGTCGCTATCGATGACCACCACGATGTTCTCGGTGACCGCCGGGAACTGCTCGGCGTACCGGTTCTCCAGAACCCGGTAGGGCAGGTCTTCGGAGAACAGCGAATTGGCATCGCCGTTGATACCGAGGTGCCCGACCGTGTAGACGGCGATGGCAGCCGTGACGGCCAGCGATACGACGACCGTCAGCACGCAGTGGCGCCCCCGCCCCACCCAGCGCGCGATCGCGTCGCCGACGAACTCCTCGATCGTGCGCTTCATCGATTGCGACGCGCCCAGGCCGGTCAGGCGTACTGGCAACTTAACGGTTTCGTACCACTCACCTGTACCGGATGTGGTGGCGCGCGCCGGCACGGACCGCAGGATCTTGTGTCAGGCCGAAGGCGAACGACTTTAAGTTGACAGTACCCCTAGCCGCAACATTCGCACGCCGCAATGGCTTGGCTATCTGATTCAACGCCCCCCGAGAGTCGCACCGTCCATCACGCGCGGGGCGTACATGCTTTCAACTATTCGGGTCTACCGGTCCTTCGTCATTATTCGGTCGGGCTGGAGAATCAGGCACTTGGCCGCTGCAGGCCCGACGTGCGGGTGAACCCGAAACAAGCCTCCGCTGAGCACGGGCCGGTAGCGACAGGCCGGTGCTGACGCCACTGTTCTCCCGCGATGTGGCACGCGTTCATTTTCTTCCTCTCGATACAGGTCCACCTGATCCGAGCGGTCTGCAAGCCGAGGGGCGAGCTGGTCCTCGAAAATCTTGCCCTGCGGCAACAGGTCAGCGCGCTCAGTCTGGGCAGGCACAAGCCCAAGTTCCATGACGCCGACCGTGCCTTCTGGGTTGCGCTGCGCAGGTCATGGTCGGGCTGGGCCAACCGCCTGGTGATCGTAAAGCCCGAGACGGTCGTGGACTGGCAGCGCCGGCGCTTTCGCCGCTTCTGGACGAGGATCTCGAAGCAGCGCGGGCGTCCGGGCCGTCCACGAATCGATGCCGAGATCCGAGAGCTCATCGGCCAGATGGTCCGCGAGAACCACTGGGGCACGCCTCGGATCTTCAGCGAGCTCAAGAAGCTCGGTTTCACGGCTTCCGAAACCACCGTCTCCCGGTATGTTCAACGTCTACGCAGGCCCAACCCGGACCCCGACCTCGTGCGGCGATGGATAGCGTTCCTACGGAACCACCGCGGCGCCATCGCGAGCATGGATCCACCGTGCCAACAGCCACGTTGAACGTCCTGTGCGGCTTCTTCATCGTCCACCACGACCGCCGTCGTATCCTGCACTTCAACGCGACCTATCACCCGACCGCACAGTGGGT
>SPBQ01000020.1 GCA_004525875.1 Myxococcales bacterium | reverse complement strand
TCCGCCTCGGCTACGGCAGCGCCCAGGCCTACTACGGCGTCACGCCCGATCTGTGCGCGATGGGCAAGAGCCTCTCGGCCGGCCACCCGATCTCGGTGGTGTGCGGTAAGGCCGACCTGATGGTCTTCGCCGAGGGCCTGCGCCGCATCACCGGCGACTACGTCTCGCTCACCGGCACGTTCAGCGGTAACCCGATCTCGTGCACGGCGGCTCTGGCCGTTCTCGAGATGCTGCGCGAGGACGGCGTCTACGATCGGCTCTTCGCGCGTGGGCAGCGCCTTCGCGCTGCCGTCCAGAAGGCCTTCGACGACGTCGATATCCCGGTACGCGTGATGGGCGAGCCCCCGGCCTTCGAACCCTGGTTCACCGCAGAGGAGGTGGTGGACTTCCGGACTTCACAGAGCGCCGACGCGATGATGGGATACCGCTTCGCCCAGGCGTTGCTGGATCGAGGCATCCTCAAGGGGCACGAGAAATTCTTCATCTCGACCGTCCACAGCGACGAGGATATCGACGCGACCATCGACGCCGTCGAGGACGCCGCCCGTGAGCTGGCGCGCGATCGCTGAGCAGGGGAACTCCATGACCACATCGACCACATCCACCGACTCGCCAGCGGCTGCCGTGCACGCGCCCCTCGATCCAGCCACCACCGCGCTGCTCGTCATCGACATGCAGCGCTACTTCGTACGGCCAGACTGCGGACTGGGGCGGTTGCTCGGTCAGCTCGATCCTGTCGAGACCAAGCGCTACATCCGCCAGGTCCGCGACGTCGTCATTCCCAACATCCAAAAGCTACTCGAGGCGTTCCGGGCCCACGGCTCGACGGTTGCGTTCACGGAGTTCGGATCTTACTCGGCCGACGGCCGCGACATGCCGCTGTGGGCTCGAAACCACAACGCTCTCGGCCGCCAGGTGGTCGCAGAGGCCGTCTACCCGCCGTTCGACGATGCGAGCTGCCGCGTCGACGAAAGCCTCGAGCCACTACCCACCGAGATCGTCGTGCGCAAGAACACCAGCGGTCCCTGCAACTCGACCAAGCTCGATCACGTCCTGCGCGTGTCGGGCATCGAGTCCGTCGTCGTCGCCGGCGTCGCGACCGATGTGTGCGTCGCCCAGACGACCCGGGAGTTCGGGGATCGCGACTTTCGCGCCATCGTCGTCGAGGACGCCGCCGCGACTCCGATCTCCGATCAAACGCATGCCTCGGCACTGGAGACCATCGGGAGGACGTTCGGAGAAGTCATCACGACCGATACCGTGGTCGGTCTGCTCGGCTCCTGACCCTGCGAGCTCGTGCAGCCGAGAAGATTACCGCCCGAGGGCGGATGAAATGGAGAGCATCAGTGGAGAGCAAGAATGGCCGATGAAGTACTGACCAGCGCCGAGGACGGAGTCCTCGTCATCACGCTCAACCGACCGAAGGCGCGGAACGCCGCCAACCGAGCGCTCGCCGAAGGTGTCGCGGCGGCGATGGACGTGCTGGCGGAGGACAACGAACTGCGCGTCGCCATCCTCACGGGCGCGGGCGGCACGTTTTGCTCCGGCATGGACCTCAAAGCGTTCGTGACCGGTGAGACACCGCACATCCACGGCCGCGGCTTCGCCGGGCTCACCGAGTACACCGCCACGAAGCCGATCATCGCGGCGGTCGAAGGCTACGCGCTCGCCGGCGGGTTCGAGCTGGCCATCAGCTGTGACTTGATCGTTGCGGCCGAGGACTCCAAGTTCGGAATCCCCGAGGCCAAGCGCGGCCTGGCTGCCGCAGCCGGCGGCGTGGTGAAGCTCCCCAAGCAGATCTCACCGCGCATCGCCATGGAGCTGGCGCTCACCGGTGACTTCATCAGTGCGCAACGCGCCTACGATCTCGGGCTCATCAACCGCGTGGTCCCCTCGGGCGGGGCGCTCGACGCCGCCAGGGAGCTGGCCGCCAAGATCACGGCCAACGGACCGCTGGCCGTCGCCGCGAGCAAGCAGGTCGTAACGGCCGCGCTCGACTGGAAGAGCGATGAGATGTTCGCGAAGCAGAACGCGATCGTCACGCCGGTGTTCACCAGCGAGGATGCCATCGAAGGCGCGACCGCGTTCGCCGAGAAGCGTGCCCCGAACTGGAAAGGGAAGTAGCCGCCCGATGATATCCGAGATTTTCGACGCCAGCCGCTGGCAGCCGGTCGAGGGGCTGGAGCTGACCGACATCACGTACCATCGCGCCCTCGACCACGGGACGGTCCGGATCGCGTTCGACCGCCCCGAGGTGCGCAACGCGTTCCGTCCGCACACGGTCGACGAGCTCTACCGTGCCCTGGATCACGCGCGCCAGTGGAGCGATGTCGGCTGCGTGCTGCTCACGGGTAACGGTCCTTCGCCGAAGGACGGCGGCTGGTCGTTCTGCTCGGGCGGCGACCAGCGCGTGCGCGGCACCGACGGCTACAAGTACGAGGGAGACAAGGCCCACGAGCCCGATCCCGCCAGGCTGGGCCGCCTGCACATCCTGGAAGTGCAGCGCATGATCCGCTTCATGCCGAAGGTCGTGATCGCCGTCGTCCCCGGCTGGGCCGTCGGCGGCGGGCACAGCCTGCACGTCGTCTGCGACATGACGATCGCATCGAAGGAGCACGCCGTCTTCAAGCAGACCGATCCCGACGTCGCCAGCTTCGACGGCGGCTACGGATCGGCCCTGCTCGCACGACAGTGCGGACAGAAGAAGGCGCGCGAGATCTTCTTTCTGGGGGACGACTACAGCGCCCAGGAAGCCGCCGACATGGGCATGGTCAACACGGTCGTCCCTCACAGCGAGCTCGAGAACGTCGCGCTCGACTGGGGGCGCAGGATCAACGCGAAGAGCCCGACGGCGATGCGGCTGCTCAAGTTCGCGTTCAACATGATCGACGACGGCATGGTCGGCCAGCAGATCTTCGCCGGCGAGGCCACCCGGCTCGCCTACGCAAGCGAGGAAGCGGCGGAAGGCCGCGACGCGTTCCTGGAGAAGCGGCCACCGGACTACAAGAAATTTCCGTGGCACTACTGAGCCGAGGCGACCTGATCCGAGACGACGAACGGAGACGCAGTCCATGCCCGGACCCGAGATAGAAACCATTGTCGAGATGCTGCGTGCCAATCCACCCGTCCAGGGAGCCGATGTCCTCGCGATGCGCGCCGCTATGGCAGCGGCCACTGCCGGGATGCCGGTGCCTGACGACGTAGAGTTCGAGCCCGTCGATGCGGGCGGGGTTGCGGCCGAGTGGACGCGCGCGCCGGGCGCGCGCGATGACAGGGCCGTCGTCTATCTTCACGGCGGCGGCTACGTGATGGGGGCGATCTCCTCCCATCGCTTGCTGGTTGCCGACATCTCTCGCGCCACGGGCGCACCCGTGCTGTCGGTGGACTACCGGCTGGCGCCCGAGAACGCCTACCCCGCAGCCGTCGAGGACGCGACGGCCGCCTACCGTTTCGCGCTCGAACAGAAGATCGCGCCGCGCTCCATCGCCGTCGGCGGCGACTCCGCCGGTGGCGGCCTCACGATCGCGGCGCTGCTCGCGCTGCGCGATGAAGGAGCCGAGCTTCCAGGCGCAGCGTTCTGCATCTCACCGTGGGCCGATCTCACTCAGACGAGTGAATCCATGACCAGCAAGGCCGACGAGGACCCGATGGTCAGCCGCGATGCGCTACAGGTGATGGCGGACGCTTACTGCAGCGGGGCGAATCCGGAGACGAAGACCATCTCTCCGGTGTTCGCCGACCTGGCCGGCCTTCCGCCGCTCCTGATCCAGGTTGGAACCGCCGAGGTGTTGCTCGACGATGCGCGTAAGCTCGCCGCGAACGCACGCGCGGCCGGCCTCGACGTAACGCTGGAGCAATGGGAAGGAATGATTCACGTGTGGCACGGCTTCTCGATGATGCTCCCGGAAGCCCGACAGGCCATCGCCCGCATCGGCGAATATCTCGACGAACGACTGGGATGACGGACCGCGGCGGTTCGCGAGTGAGTACGGATTCCGGGAGGAGAGAATAGTGGGCTCGGAGAATCGGGGTTTCGTGATCGGCGTCGGCATGACGAAGTTTGAGCGCTGCGAGGTCGACGTCAAGGAGCTCGGCCGGCAAGCTACCCGAGACGCGTTGCAAGATGCCGCGATCGAGTACGGGGCGATCGAGCAGGCGTTCTGCGGCTACGTCGGCGGGATGAGCTGCCTGGGCGAGCAAACTCTCTACGGGATCGGATTGACCGGCATCCCGGTGGCCAACGTCAACAACAACTGCTCCACGGGCTCGACCGCGCTCAACCTGGGCTACAACGCGGTCCGGTTCGGCCAGAACGAGGCGGTGCTGGCACTCGGCTTCGAGAAAATGCAGAAGGGTCCGCTCGAGAATCAGCTTCCGGGGCTCGAGAAGATCGCCGAGGAGACGCGCAAGGAGAAGAAGGCGCCTATCGCAGCTCGCATGTTCGGCGACGCCGGACGCCATCACATGGAGATGTTCGGCACCAAGCCGGAAACGTTCGCGAAGATCGCGGTCAAGAACCACGCGCACTCGGTCAACAACCCACGCTCGCAGTACCGCGAGGCTGGCACGCTGGAACAGGTGCTGGACGCACGAACCGTCTACGACCCACTCACCGTTCTTCAGTGCTGTCCGACGAGCGACGGCGCAGCCGCAGCGGTCGTGGTCTCCGAGCAGTTCCTGAAGGCACACCCGCACCGCGGCGCCGTGGAGATCCTCGCGATGGAGCTCACCACCGACAGCGCCGAGGACTTCTCTCGCGGACCGATCGGCATGGTTGGCGTGGGAATGACCGAACGGGCCTCGCGCGCCGTCTACGAACGCGCCGGCCTCGGACCGCAGGACGCCCAGGTAATCGAGCTTCACGACTGCTTCAGTACCAATGAGCTGATCACCTACGAGACGCTCGGGCTGTGCGAAGCGGGCGAGGGAGAGAAGCTGGTCGAGGAGGAGGCCACGACCTACGGTGGACGCTGGGTCGTCAATCCCTCGGGCGGCTTGCTCTCCAAAGGTCACCCCATCGGCGCGACCGGCCTCGGCCAGTGCGCCGAGCTGGTGTGGCAGCTGCGCGGTCAGGCACAGAAGCGGCAAGTCGAAGGCGCGCGGGTGGCGATCCAGCACAACCTCGGCCTCGGCGGCGCATGCGTCGTTGCCATGTACGGCAAAGCCGAGAAATAGCCCACGAAATAGCCAGCGCGCGGAGCAGTACGGCGAGGAAGCCCGGGACCGGAAGAGCGGAGCCTCAATCGGACGTCTGTCCGCGCAGCCGCCGCACGCCCCACCACAGCACGACCCACGGCATGGTGAGCCATGGCGCGTTCGCCAGCCCGAACTTGATCCACGTGTCCGTGAAGCTGCTGGTATCGACGTTCGGCAGTCCGGCGAGAACCTCGGTGAGAAAGTAGAACGAAGCCGAGTAGATATGAACGACTGCGGTCGCCATCAAGAGAAGGACCGCACGCATGTCCCGACCTTGCGTGCGGAACCACACGACCAGCCCGGTCACGCCCACGAGTCCGTTGATCACGGACAGGATCTCGATGGTCACCAGCTCGATCGGTCCGTCGGCGTAGCGCATGTCGCCGCCGTCGATGTAGGCCCACCACACGTACGCCCACGGGACGTCCTTCAGCTCGGCCATCCGCTCGTGCACAACCAGCCAGCCCAGCTCCCAGCTCAGGTGGGTGACATACGAGACGATCAGGAAGAGCAGCACTGCCGACTGAGCACGGTCTTCCCGGCTCCATCCGCGCAAACCGGCCAGCGGCCAGAACGCGGTCGTGAAGGCCGAGAAGAGCCCGAGCGAGTAACACCATGCAATCGCGTCCGCTGTGCGATTGCGGTCGAAGCCCAGGTAGAACACCGCGATCGTACCGACGGGGAACGCGAGCACGACGGGGCCCAGCGTCAGGATGCGAGCGAGGATGAGATCGCGATACGACATGGGGGATAGGCGCAGTCTATTCGTGCGCGGCGTCTGCGTCGCTCGCGCGGGGGAAGAACACACGCTCCGCGTTCGCGTAGAGATACTTGTCGAGAACACCCTCGCGAAGGTCGAGCGCCTGGGCCTCGGCAATGCAGCGCTCCATCGGAAGCACCGGGTGATCCGACGCGAACATCACCTTGTCGCTCCCTCGCGTGTTCATGAAGTCGATCAGCTCGGGCGGAAGGTACTTCGGCGCGTACGCGGACGTCATCAGGGAGAGGTTCGGGTACTTGAGCATCAGGCGGATCGCCACGCCCCACCACGGATCGGCGCCGTGGGCCATCACCAGTTTCAGCTCCGGAAAGTCGAGACAGACACGATCGAGATGCATCGGGTGCTGGCACTCTCCCGGCATCGGCGGTCCGGGAATGCCCGTATTGACGGCGACGGTCAGGTCGAGCTCGATGCACTTGGCGTAGATCGGGTAGTAGGTGCGATGATGCGGCGGCAGGTCGTACAGGAACGGCGTCATCCGAGCCATGGCGACGGGCGCGCTCGAGACGAGCGCCTCCAGCCCACGCACGGCTTTCATCCCGCGGCGCGGATCCAGACCCGCCGCGAGCGCGAACCGGTCGGGGCGCGCCGCCGGGAAGACGAGCGTCGCCTCGTCGGGGCGCTCCGCGTCGATCGACAGAACGGCCTTCTCGACGCCCGTCCGGTCCATGACATCGAGCATCTCCTCGACCGAAAAGTCCCTGAAGAACTCGGAGCCGGCCTTGAAGTAGTCCTCCTTCACACGCACGAGGAACTCCGGCGGGACGCCCGCACCCATGCGAACGTTCACCCACGGATCGATCGCTCGAATCGACATGTCAGTCGTCATTTCCCTGCCGGTGCTTCGAGCTCCGGCGCTGCTCGCGGGCCAGGGCCCCGAGCGTGGTGCGCTTGACCTGACGGCGCATGAAACCGGGCGCCAGGCCGCGCACCGCGTAGGCCGCTGCGATCGCCCTGGGATAGGTGATCTCGTGCTTACCACGGGCCAGCGCCGACAGGATCGCGTCGACGAGATCCTCGGGATCGACCATCGATCTGCGCGCGACCGGCGGCATTCGCGCCAGCGCCTCCTGGTCGAAGAACGGCGTGCGGATGACGCCCGGGCAGACCGTGAGCACGTGCACTCCCGCGTCCTCTACTTCCAGCGAGAGCGCTTCGGCCAGACCTACCATGGCGAACTTCGAAGCCGAGTACGCTGCCTCCTCCGGCGTTCCGATCTTGCCGGCCACCGACGCCATGAAGACGAGCCAGCCGCTCCCACGCTCGATCATCTTCGGCAGCAAGGCCTTGGTCCAGTACAGCGCGCCCAGATAGTTCACGCGCATCATCCGCTCCATGTCGGCCAGATCCCAGTCGAGGAAACGGCGATGATGCCCGTAGCCGGCATTGTTCACGAGGAGGTCGACCGTGCCGAGACCGGCGATGGCACGCTCGGCGGCGGCGGCTACCTGCCCGGCAACACCGACATCACACGGCAGTATCAGTGGATCGGGTCCCCCCGGACACAGCCGGCGGATCTCGCCCGCAACGGCCTCCAGCTCGGCCTCGCGTCGCGCCACCAGGGCGATGTGCGCGCCCCGCTCGGCCAGCCGCAGAGCGAGAATCCGCCCGATCCCGCTCGACGCACCCGTAATCACCGCGCCAAGCCGCTCGTAGGACTTCAGCCTGGGCACTTGCAGTCTCCCTCTCGGCAAGCGGCCGATCATCCACAGCGATCCGTCTCAGTCAAAGGCGCGCTCGTCGCGGCCCCGCCGTCGCTGCCATACCTTGACCTATGAAGGTAACGAAAGTTAGAGTCCGGCGCCTACGTTGCACCGGTTTCGACTCCACCGGAGAAGGCCACGATGAAAGCCCTGCAGTTCCAGATGAGCCTGCCGAAGATCCTGGCAACGCGAGCGCTCGGCCTCGTCGACAAAGCCGCCTACACCGGTGCGACCGCGCCCGTGCAACTTGTGGAGATCCCCGACGCGACGGTGCGAGGAGAGTCCTGGGTGGTGGTCACTCCGGCTCTCACAGGAATCTGCGGGAGCGATCAGAAGCAGCTGCTCTTGAAGGGGAACTTCGACAACCCCATGTCGGGCCTCGTGTCGTTCCCACACGTACTCGGCCACGAATCGGCGGGGATCGTCGCCGAAGCCGGCGACGCTGTGACCCGAGTACGGCCGGGTGATCGTGTGGTGATCAACCCCTGGCTCTCGTGCCGGCCTCGCGGCATCGCTCCGGTCTGCGCGGCATGCGCCGCCGGCGACCTGTCGCTGTGCGCCAACTTCGACCGCGGCGACCTGTCCGTCGGTCTGCATCTCGGAAACTGCAAGGACGCCCCGGGTGCGTACGCCCCCCGCGTTGCCGTCCACGAGAGTCAGGTGTTCCGGCTACCCGACGCGGTCAGCTTCGAGCAAGCGGTATTCGCCGATCCGTTCTCGGTCTCGTTTCATGCCGTGATCAAGGACCCGCCGGACGGCGAGACGCCGACGGTCCTGGTCTACGGAGCCGGCACGATCGGGCTCGCCGCAGTCGCCGCCGTGAAGGTCGTCAAGCCGGGCGCACGGATCATCGTCGTCGCGCGCTACCCACAGCAGGTCGAGGCGGCCCGCCGCCTCGGGGCCGCCGACGTCATCACCACGCGATCTCCAAAGAAGATCATCGATGCGGTGGCGCAGTTCACCGGGTCGGGGCTACGCAAGTCCCAGTTCCACGGGTTGCCGATGCTCATCGGCGGTGTCGATGCCGTCTACGATTCGATCTGCTCACCGCGGACCATCGAGGTCGGCGTGCGGCTCGTGCGACCCCGCGGGATTCTCTCGATCATCGGCGTGGAAGCACCGAAACGGTTCGAATGGACACCGATCTACTTCAAGGAGCTACGCGTCGTGGGCTCGAACGCGTTCGGCCTGGAGACCTTCAACGGCGTGCGCAAGCACGCGATGGAGCACTACGTGGACCTGTGCGAGACGGGTGCGATCGACCTCGGCTTCCTCGTTACGCACCGGTTCGCGCTCGAGGACTGGCGTGACGCCTTCAAGACGGCGATGCACAAGAAAACCGGCTGCATCAAGGTAGCGTTCAGCTTTCCAGCGGCAGACCTCGCGCCGGGTCTGCTCGGCGGCTCGCTCGCCGAGCGAGCTAGCCACAACATTGTATGACGCCGCCTCCGGCGGGCTAGTTGGAAGGAGCACGATCCGCCGTCCGCGGCGGCTCAGCGCCCGAGTCGGGTGGGGTCGGGCGCGGCGACGCGGAAGGCGTTATCAATCATCGTCAGCAGTTGCTCGGGATTGATCGGCTTGCCGATCACGCGATCCCAGCACACGCGACCCCCGCCGCGCTCGATGGGCACGCCGCTCATCATGATGACGAACATCTCGGAGATACCGGGCGTGGATCGGATCTTTTCACACAGCTCGTAGCCGCTGGCATGCGGCATGAAGACGTCGACCAGGGCCACGTCCGGGCGCATCCGACGCATGATATCGAGGGCCTGTAGCGAATTGCCGGCCGAGTGCACTGTCATCCCCGCGTTCTTCAGCACGCCGACGAGCGCGCGCACGAGTGTCGGGTCGTCATCGATCACCATGACGGAGCGGCCGCCGTCACGGCCGCGTCGGGATCCGAAATCGACTCTGCGCAGAGTGGCCACGATCAGGACCCGGCTCTCTGGGTGATCCCCACCAGTGCCCATTCGCGCACCTCTTTGGCCGATTCCTGCGCGCGCTCCGCTTCCTCGTGCACGATCCGGAGCATGCTGTCGACGGTGTCGCCGAGGCGTTTGGTCTCGAACAGGATGTTGTCGCAGTAGCGCTCCATGAGCGCCGTATCCGCGGCACCTTGGTTCTTCACGACCCAGGCCGTCTGCGCGATCACGTCGAGTGGTTTGCGGAGCTCGGTGGAGACATGGGTGAGCATGCGCGTGAACGTCCCGACCTCGCGGATCGTGGCGTTCGACATCTGCAGATGCGCGCGGCACTCGTCGAGCACCGTTCTGCTGTCGTGGAGCTCTGTATTGAGCTTCTTGAGGGTTCGTGTCTGGCGGTGAAGCGAGATGAGGAGAGTGGATCCGAGACAGACCCAGAACCCGCCCAGCGCGATATCCAAAGGGGTGACTCCAAACATGACGTGCGGGACTGCAAGTTAGGTGCCGTCGCCGGAGAGCGTGCCCAGCCGACCTCCCACCGCTAGCGCGCGCCGCAGCGGAACGAAATCGTACAGGATGGTCCCCGAATGGCCGGCATCACGGCCCGCTCGCTGAGCGAGCGGGCCGTGATCTCGCGTGACGCCGACGCCGTCGAGATGGCTCGTCAGGCAAATAGTGACAGCGCGAAGGCTCAGTATTCGAGAACCTTGATCTCCACGCGACGGTTCTCCGCACGACCGTCGGCCGTGTCGTTGGAAGCGACCGGCTGCGCCGCGCCGTAGCCCGCCGCCTCGATGCGGGAGCCGCTGATGCCGGCGGCCGCCATCAGGTGGTCCCTGACGGCCCGCGCCCGCCGCTCGGACAACGCCTGGTTGTACTGCGCGGCGCCGCTCGAGTCGGTGCAGCCCTCTACCTTGACGGTAAAATCCGGGTGTTCGCGCATGATCGGCACGACATCGCGATCGATCACCGCCGTTGCTCCGGCGGAAAGCGTCGCGGAGTTGAGCGCGAAGCTGACGCCGGGCAGCACGATCTTCTTCTTGACCACGGGCGCGGCCGGCGGCGGAGGCGGCGGTGGTGGTGGTGCGGCCTGCGCGACCTGTCGCTCCGGCATCAGCGCACAGATGCCGTAGCCGATCAGCGCACCCGCCGCGACACCGATACCGGTACCCATCAGAGCGGTCTGGCCGGCATCGTTGCCTTCCTCCCACGCGACGCCGGAGATTGCACCGGACAGGCCGCCGGCCATGGCGCCGACGGCGGCACACCTCAGCGGCGGCGCCGGCCGCGTTGCCGAGCAACCGTTCAGGACCAGGGCCGCAACGGCCAGCGAGACAACGGTGAATCGTGTTGCAGGCATCCGTGTTTCCCCCTTGGGTAGTTGAGAGTTTGGCCGCATCATTGCCCGCGCGGCACCGTAATGGCCCATATCCAGCGCTCGCGAGCAAACCTCGCCCGCGATCCGGTCGCATGAAGCCACTCACCGTCGCAGCGATCACGGAACACAGGCTGAGGGCCATTCAGGCGCCGCGCGGGGCGAGCAGCCTCCACACTCGCGCGACCCGCATCTCGAAGACGTCAGCGCGCGAATCCGCTCATCCGCACGCGTCTGCAGCAGCGACCCGGCCGGCCAGGGCAGCGTTGTTGTTGTCGTTTCGAATCCGGATACTGTCCCGTGGCGTTCGGAACAGCGGCGCGCGTTCGATCCCGCCCCGACCAAGCTCTCGAAGGAGGTTCATTCGCACCATGCTCCAAGAGTTCAAGAGGTTCGCGCTCAAGGGCAACGTCGTCGACATGGCCGTCGGCATCATCATCGGCGGCGCCTTCGGCACCATCGTCAAGTCGATGGTCGCCGACGTCATCATGCCCCCGGTCGGGCTGCTGCTCGGCGGCGTCGACTTTTCCAACCTGTTCGTCGTTCTCAAGGACGGCGCCGAAGTCGCTGCGCCCTACGCCGCGCTCGCCGAGGCGCAGAAGGCGGGCGCCGTCACGATCAACTACGGTCAGTTCTTCAACAACGTCGTCAGCTTTCTCATCGTCGCCTTCGCGGTGTTTCTGCTCGTCCAGGGCATGAACCGGGCCAAGGACACCATGGCGCGCGAAGAAGCCGCGGCACCACCCCCGCCCGACAGCAAGGAGTGTGAGTACTGCTGCTCGAAGATTCCACTGAAGGCCAAACGGTGCCCGAGCTGCACGTCGGAGCTGAAGGCCGCTTGAGCCGTAGCCGGGCCCGGCTACGGCAGCCGCTTGATTGAGAGGGCACGACGGTCATGGGCGCGGAGTGTCAGGCTTCAGAGATTCCGTGGTACAGAGAGCAAGGACGGCCGCGACCAACGTCGCATCGGAACCGTCTAGGAGAGTAATCGATGATTAGAAATCTAATAGTGGCAGCCATGGTAGTCGGACTCGCCGCATGCGGCGGCGGTGACAAGGGCGAAGGCGACGGGGCGAAAGCGCCGATGAAAGCGCCGGCGACCGCGCCGGTGAAAGCTCCGGCTGCCGGCCAAGGTGCGGCCGCGAGCACGGGCAGCGATACGGTCGGCAAGGTCATCGAGAAGACCGTGGATCCGAACGTCCAGGGCTGCCTCGCCAAGGTGAAGGCCGGCGAGTATCAGGCAGCGCTTCCGCTGTGCATGAAGGCGGCCCAGATCGACCCGAACAACACCGAGGTGCAGGCGGCGCTCGACAAGGCCAAGACCGGCGCAGCCAATATGGCCGCGGCCGGAGGCGATGCGGCCAAGGCTGCCGACGACGCGAAGAACCAACTCGACGCCGTCAAGGGGATGGGCACACCGAAGATGCCCTGACCCTCACCTCCCCGATCCGACGCGATGCCGGCGCCGGCCGCCGCGATGGCAAGCTCGGCGGCGCCGGCATCGCGGCGTTACTTCAGGATGGTTTCTTGGGTCGCCGGATCAGACCCCAGCCGGTTCAGCATGAGGTAGTGCGAGGCGACGGCCGCGCGCAAGGTCGGATTGGAACGGTACGGAACACCGTGCTTGCCCGCCACCTTCCGAACGATGGGCGCGATCGCCGGATAGTGGATGCTACAGGTCTGCGGAAAGAGGTGATGCTCGATCTGGTAGTCCAGCCCCCCAATATACCAGGAGAGCGCCGTGTTGCCGGACGCGAAGTTCGCCGTGGTCCGCATCTGGTGCGGGAGCCACGCATACTCCATGTTGCCCTCGGCGTCAGGTAGGGGGAATTCGGGGCCGTCGACCACGTGGGCCAGCTGGAAGATCACGCCGAGGATGATCCCTGCCGTGACATGGGCCGTCAGGAACCCGATCAGAAACTGCCACCACGTAATGTCGAGGAGTGCGAGCGGAAGCACGATCATCCACGTGTACGTGAGCAGCTTGAAGATGATCAGCGTCGCAATCTCGCCGGCCGGGTGCTTCTTGTTCGCATAGGGCCCGACATTCCTGCCCAGGAACTGCTGATAGTCCTTGATGAAGAGCCAGTTGATCGTGGCGAGACCGTACGCCAAGAATCCGTACAGCGGCTGATAGCGGTGAAACCAGTAATGACGGGCGCCTGGTGAGAGCCGCAGGAGCGGCGACACGGTCAGGTCTTCATCCACGCCATGGATGTTCGTATAGGTATGGTGCATCACGTTGTGCGTGATCTTCCAGATGTACCCGTTGGCGCCGATGAGGTTGAATGTGAGTCCCAGGAGGTAGTTTACCCAGCGCCGCGACGAATAGGCGCCGTGCAGCGCATCGTGTGCAATCGAGAAACCGATCCCCGCGATACCGACGCCGATGAGAAACGTGAGGGCCCACATCGCCGTGAGCGAGAAGCGGCCACTCATGATGAGGCCGTACGAGCCGAACGTCAGCGACAGCAGCGCGATGGTCTTGAGCACCATCCGCCAGTCGGCATGGCGCGAGCGCCCCGTGGACTCGAAGTATTCGGTCACGCGGGCACGGACGTCTCTGGCAAACGCCTTGGCGTCGGTGTTGGTGAATTGAATGCGTAGGGTCTGTGCCATCGTTTCAGCGGTGAGCAGGCGGGTCCCGTGAGCCTGCTCAGCAGCATGCCAACGGG
>SPBQ01000142.1 GCA_004525875.1 Myxococcales bacterium | reverse complement strand
TGGCATCTCCGGGGCAAGAAGAACGAGGCGCGCGCCCTCCTCCGACCTGTCTACAATTGGTTCACCGAAGGCTTCGACACGCGCGACCTACAGGACGCGAAAGCGCTGCTGAGGGAGCTCGAGTAGGAAGCCCGTACACAACTCTTGATCATAGCTCCGGCTTGGCCGATTGCCGCCTATGGTTCTCAAGAAGCGACGAAGCAACTCGCCCCTGAAGAAAAACAGGCGCGGAAGGAGGAGATCCATGAGATGACGGCGTTCCATTATATCGATTGGATGTCCCTGAACGTCGAGGACGTCCAAGTCGGTTTCGTTTCGCTTGCGCCCATCTTCTGCACACCGACCGTAACTTTCGAACCGACTTTAGAACAGTCAGCGCCGCTTACGGCCAACGAGCATTGTAACCTGCACGGAATGTGGCAGAGCGGGTCAGTAGTGGTGGAGGCTGGATAGTTCCGCCGCTTCAGGTCACCGCCCCTGCGGCTTTCAGCTCCAGGATCTGATCCATGTCGAGGCCGAGCTCGCGCAGCAGCTCGTCGCCGTGCTCGTTGAAGGTCGGGGCGCGATTGGTGCCGGTCGGCTGCTCGTCGAACTGCACGGGGCTCGCCGCCAGCTCGAACGCCGTGCCGTCGGCGGTCGCCGTCTTGGCGATGTAGCCGTTCTCGCGCACCTGTGGATCGGCCGCCACCTCGACGCTGTTCTGCACGGGCGCCCACTGTCCCTGAAGCGTCGAGAAGCGCTCGGTCCACTCGGCGAGCGTGCCGCCGGCGATCACCTCGTTGATGATCTCGCGAGCGACCGCGGCGTTCTCGGCCAGCTTCTCATGAGTGTCGAACCGTTCGTTCGTCGCAAGCTCGGGCCTGCCGATGTGCTCGCAGAAGTCGGGCCAGTACTTGAAGGCCTGTAACATCACCACGCTGATGAAGCGGTCGTCCGAGGTCTTGTAGATACCGGTGAGCGGGTTCTTGGGGCCGCCGCCCTTGGCGCCGGAGAGCGGGTTCCAGGGCTCACCGGTCTGCAGACCGAGCGCAACTGCGGCCCCCATCGCCCACACGCCGGTCGCCAGCAGCGACACGTCCACGACCGATGGCTCGCCCGTACGCTCGCGCTTCAGCAGTGCTCCCGCGATACCTCCCGCGATCGTCATGCCGCCCAGCGAGTCGCCGTAGGCGGGCGCCGGCTGCGGCACGATGAACCCCATGCCCGGCACCGGCGATCCCTCGGCGCAACCGGCGCGACACCAGAACGCCGTCATGTCGTAGCCGCCACGATTCATGTCCGGCCCCACCGGTCCGAACGCGGTGCCGCGCACGTAGATGATCTCCGGATTGTGCGCCCGGATATGCTCGACGTCGATCTCGAGCCGTTCGAGGACGGTCGGAAGCTTGTTGGTCAGAAAGACGTCGGCGGTCGCTGCCAGCTTGTAGAGGACCTCTCGCCCCTCGGATCTTGCGAGATCGATTCCGATGGAGCGCTTTCCGCGGTTGGCGTGCTCATTGAGAACGTGGACCGAGCCGCCCAGCGTCATCACGCCGGTCTGACCGAGCCCGCGCATGGCATCGCCGCGCTCGGCGTGCTCGACCTTGATGACCTCGGCGCCCCAGTCGGAGAGGATCGCGCCAGCGGTGGGGACGAAGGCGTGCTCAGCGACTTCGAGAATGCGTATTCCGGTCATGGGTTGGGACATGCGAGTACTCCGCCGTAGGTAGAATCCGCGGGATCAGGGGGCACGTTCCCGTGCCCGGTGTGCTTCGTAGCATGTCGCCGCCGTGCAGCCCACGCAACGGACGGTTGCTCGATGAAGTACCGACACATCGTTCCCGACTTCGGCGATGCGCGGGTGCTCGTCGAGCTCGCGACCATGGCGGAGGACATCGGCTCGGACGCGTTCTTCCAGGTCGAGTAACTCGACGAAAACTCGAAACGCGCCTGATACGCGTCCCCAGCTGTCCGTGCTCAGCTCCTGCGAGCGATCTGGTCTCGGCCGAGGCTCTGCGGTAAGTCGATCCGCGGAGGGGAAAGCACGATGGCTGGATTCTCGCTTCCGGACGGCATGGAGCAGCTAGACGAGCTGGAGATGCTCGTCGTGGTGGACAACGAAACCGACACGCTCTCGAGCATCGACGATGGCGTGCCGCAGATCCCGGAGATGCTCCATCACGCGATCCGCACGCCGCCGAGCGGGCAGTTCGAAGGGCATGACTGCATCTCGGTCTTCGACCAGCTCTGCTGCGCCTGCCACGGCTTCTCGGGTCTGCTCACCGGACGCGCGCACGGAAGCGAGCGCCGCATTCTGTTCGACGTCGGCCCCTACGCCGACGTGTGGCTGGACAATGCGAAGCGCCTGGCCGTGAACCTCGCCGCGATCGAGCACGTCTTCTTGTCCCACTGGCACTTCGACCACAGCGGTGGAATCCCGGAGGTCGTCTCGGCGATCGCGCGCGCACGGTCCGGCAAGGGGCTCGCCCCGCCGGTCGTCGACCTCCACCCCGACCGGCCTGACCGCCGCGGGATCCTGGCGCCGGGCGGCGTGATGATCATGCTTCCCGACGAGCCGACCTTCGAAGAGATCTCGCAGGCCGGCGGCGAGGTCGCACGTCACGATCGGCCACACACGATCTGTGGCGGGCGGTTCTTCGCCAGCGGCGAGATCGAGCGGGTCACCGACTACGAGACCGGGCTCGTGGGACATCACAGCTTCCGTGGCGACGACGGTGCCCCCGACCCGCTCATCATGGACGAACGCTTCGTCGTGGCCTGCGTCAAGGGACGGGGCGCGACCGTGCTATCGGCCTGCTCACATGCAGGCGTCGTGAACGCGTGTCTCGGCGCCAGGCAGCACTTCCCGAATACGCCGATCGATGTCGTACTGGGCGGATATCACCTGGCCGGGAAAGCGATGGAAGCACGCATCGCCCCGACCGTTCACGACCTCCGAGAGCGCATCGCGCCGCGCCTGGTCGCACCGGGCCACTGCACCGGCTGGCGCGCGAAGGCAGCGCTCGCGAACGCATTCTCGCCCGGGCGGTACGGGCCGAGCGTGGTCGGTACGTCCTACAGGCTGGCGACCAAGTAGCTGGGATGTACGCAGGAGATTCGCGCCCGAACCGGCCGACCGCGTACTCGCTGATACCGATTGAGCGCATGCAGACGTTACTGCGGCTTGCCCTCCTGCGCTCGCACCTCCGCTTCACAGAGCTCTTTCAATCCCTGCACGTCGCCCTCCGCCCGCAGTCGCACGGCGCTCAAGAAGTCGGACTTCTCGATCCCTTCATCGATAGGAACGCCGGGCCGCAGTGCGTAGTAAAAACTGAACTTCGTACCGGCTGGCGACGGTTTCACCTCCCACGTTTGGTACATCTCGCCGACGAACGGCACGTTCCATAGCCTGTCGGTCGCACGACGACCGTTGCTGTCGAACGCAATCCTGACGTGGACCAACTTCATGCCGCCGCCGTGAAGGCAGGTGTGGATGCTGCCGACTTCGTCGAGCTCGCCGCTCAGCGTTTCCAGTTCGAGCAGAGTGGGCGCCCACTGCGTGGCCTTGTCGCGATCCATCCCGACGCGCCAGACAAGCTCCGGCGGCGATTCGATCTCGATCGACACAGTGACATCGGCATCCTCCTCGGACAGGTAGACCTCGCGGCTCTTCTCGAAGGCCTCGCGCACCGGCTGCAAGTCGATGTAGACGTAGTCCAGACCGCCGACGTCTTCGTATTCGTCGTGGCCCGCCGTGGCCGCCAGGCCGGACGCCTTGGCAACGTCGGCCAGCGGCGCAGTCAAGAGAGCATATTCATGGACGGGGATGCTGTTCTTGAGGAGGCGGTGGGCCACAACGATGTCCGAGCCGATCAGTTCCTGGCGTCCGGCAATCTGCTGGGTGTCGAACCCCCCGCCATGAACGACGAACTTGAGAGCGAGATCACCACTGCGATCACAGGCGCCGCAGCGGCAAGTGGACCCGGCGGCGACCTCCTCGATCGATTCTCGAAAGTTCTCGTACACCAGCCGCAGGTACGTGAAGATCTCGTCCGGGGACTCGGCGGAATCGCTGTACATGAACAGGCAATCGCCCACGACGTTGCCCACCTTCCAGCGATGCGGATTCACCTCGACCATGCGGTTGAAAAGATGGCTGATGGTCTCTTTGGCGTGCTCGATTCCCACGTCCGAGAGGAAAGTTGTGTATCCGCCGATGTCGGCGAGGACGAAGGTTCCGCTAGTCATCAGCTCTACAGGTTCCCAATGCCGCATTCCTCGATAAACCAGGCAACCACCGGACCGTGTGCGTCGAGTATGACCATGCAGAACACGCCAGCACAACACGACTCCCCCGCCCTCACCATGAAGGCCGTCGCGCGAGGTCCGGCCCGTTCCGGTCCTTGGTCGATCCCATGTTTGCGTCGCCAGATGTGGATCGTCGGCTCGCTTATCCCGGGATCATCCGCAATCGATCTGACCGGCCGCCCGGCTTCGATCCGCTGCAGGACCTCGTGCCGGAACTGCGACGGGGATCCATGTATTCCCGTGTTGCACTCCTATAGGCAGCAACAACGAGATGCAGAAATATCCCTCCGGAGAGCCCAGGGCACACCAATGCATCTGATCGTCGACGCCTCTGGGCTGAAGGTCTTCGGCCAGGGGGAAGGGGCGGCCGCCGTGCCGGGCTCGTACCCATGCTGCCGGCGACCGGCTACGGCCCCGTCGCTTTCGCCTTGAACTGATCCTGCTCGTTGCGGATCACGCCGCCGAGATCGCACGCGGCCTCCCAGCACTCGCTGGAACCTTGACGCTGCGCCTGCACGCGCACGGGCAGATCGAACGGCAGCGCGAAGTCGGGCAACGCCGTGCCCTTGCCCTTGATCTGGACCGACGCCTTCCCATCGCTTCCGGCCTTGAGCTTCGCGCTCTGGATGCCGCTTGGTGTCGCCGGCTTGTCCTTGTACGAGTAACCCTTCGACGCTTTCGTCTTCCAGCAAGACTTGCCGTCGCAGGTTCCCGCCGGGGGCATCCCGGCCGTACCCGCCAGCACACCGGCGTCGTAGACGCACAGCGCGTACGCATCGTTCGTCGCCGGATCGCCGAAATCGGCGAACGCTGTCGCCTCTCCCTTGATCCACTTGAACTTGAGCTTGTCCTTGATATCCGGCGTCTTGTCGCTCACCTGGAACTGCGACTTGCCCGTCTGCACGGGGACCTTGCAACCCGCGCGCGGCGTCGGGTCGCACGACGTCGAAAGTGCGTCGCACGCATCGCCGACATCGTCGCCGTCGATATTGGTCTGGTCGGAGTTGGCAATGTCGGGACAGTTGTCCTGGTCGTCGGGCACGCCGTCGCCGTCACGGTCCGCGACGCCCGTCACGGCGACTATGCGCGTAGGCTCGCACAGCGTTCCGGCTGGACAGTCCGCGTCGACCCGACACGTCGTCGGGAAGCGCAAGATGCACTGCGACGGACAGTCGGAACCTTGCGTGCAAGCGTCACCGCTGAGCCTGCACGTCCCGAGGGTGCACGCGTCGATGGACGCGCATAGCTCGCCGTTTCCGCAGCCGCCCGGAACTTCGGGGTCACACGAGACGCCGGTTGCGCAGCGGCCCGCGTCCGACACCGCAAGCGTGGAGTCATCGCTCGTCTCGGTCGGATCGCTGTCGCCCTCGCCCGGGTCGACGGCACCGAGCGGCGTTACGATACCGGTACAGGCATCGTAGATCTGTAGGACCAGCTCGCCGATTGCGCCGCTTCCGTCCAGGTCCTCGCCCTGGTCGACCTCGAACGTGAGGAAGCGCACCTGGTTGCCGCTCACTCGATACGGCAGGCTCGGATCGCAGGCTTCCAGCCGACACGGCGTCACCGCCTGGCCCGTGTCGAGGAAAGTGTGCGTCACCGTGTCGTAGACCTGCAGCACGTCGTCGTCGCAGTCGGCGTCGCCGTTGAGCGAGCAGGCGGGCGGCGCGTCGCTGGACTGCGCCGCCTCGTTCGTACGGTATGCAGCCAGCTGGAGATCGCCGCACACCGTCGACGCGCGCGCTCCCAGCACCACCTCTTCGACCGCTTGACCAACGTTGACGAGGTTCGGCGTCGCGGCGTCATCCCATATCTGCAGCACCCGATCGTCGCTGTCGCCGTCACCGTTGAGCACCGCGTTCTGATCCGCCTCCGGCGTGATGAACGCGACGATGTCGCCTTCGGCCCGCAGCGTATCGGCCGCCTGGCCGACGTTGGTCCAGACGCCAGCGCCCACTGGATGGACCTGCACGACCAGGTCGTCGGCCAGACCGTCGCCGTTGTAGATCGCGCCGCCCTCGGCCGCCTCGTCGACGAGCGCGGCGACCACGGTCGGCGTGAGGTCCACGGCCGCGGCGGCCCGGCTCAAGTTGCTTGCCGTCGCGCCGCCGG
>SPBQ01000007.1 GCA_004525875.1 Myxococcales bacterium | reverse complement strand
GGCGAAGACCGAGTGGTACATCAACGCGCGCGCGCGCGAGTCCTCGAACAGATAGAGGAGCTCTTCCTCCACGTATCGGTAGTTGACGTTGAGCGAGGCCGCGCGGGCCTTGAATGCGCCGAGCATTCCCTCGAGATACTCATTGCCGTTGTAGAGATAGAGGGCCAGATGATCCTGGCCCGACTCGTGCCCTGCGAGCTCGCGCCGCTCGCGCTGGATCGTGACGCCGCGGGAGAGCAGATAGTTGGCGAGACGTCGGCTGCGCTCGGCAACTTGTCCGTAGGTGAAGCGACGGTCGCGGAAGACGAGAGCCTCACGCTCGGGAATGGCCCGCGCGATCGCCTCGTGAACATCGGAGAAGTTGAATTCCATGGTTCATAGCTATCGAGACGGGTGCTCTTTTACCAGCGGCCGCCCGGCGCTAAGACCATGGTCCATGGACACCCGACTCAGCAGCTTCGACGATTATCCGATCCACCAGACGCCCGAGCCGGTCGCCGTGCCGTCGACGAGCGACCGCAACTTCTATGACCGCTACTGGTTCAATGGCTACGATCGCGACGGGGAATTCTACTTCGGGGTTGGCCTGGGCTTCTACCCGCACCGCGGCATCGTCGACTGTGGCTTCAGCATCGTGCGCGACGGCGAACAGCACGCGGTTCACGCGTCGCGTCGAGCCAGCGGCGAGCCGAGCGATCTGGAGGTCGGCCCTTTCCGGCTCGAGGTGGTCGAGCCCATGCGGCGAATCCGACTCGTCATCGACGACAACGACACCGGCATCGGTTGCGATCTCGAGTTCAGCGCACGAACCGCCTGCATCGAGGAAGGTCGCCAGACCTGGCGGCCCCATGGGCGGGTGCTGATGGATGCCACCCGCTTCGCGCAGCTCGGCCGCTGGCGGGGCCGGATCCGTTACGATGGCCACAGCGTCGACGTCGATCCCACCCACGTGATGGGAACCAAGGACCGCTCGTGGGGACTGCGTCCGGTCGGCGAGCCGGAGGCGGGCGGGGCACCGGCGCTGTCGGCGCCCTCGTTCTTCTTCCTGTGGTCGCCGATCCACTGGGACGACCATTGCACACACTTCGGTGTCTTTGAGGACGCGGACGGCGTGCCGTGGCACTTCGACGGCGCGATCGTTCCAGCCTACGCGCGTCCCGAGGAGGTACCGGGAACGACCGATCCGGGCACGCGTGCGATGCTTCACGGCCGCCATCGAATCGACTACCAGCCGGGCACGCGCCGGGCACGCGCCGCCGAGATCGCGATGACCGAGCGCGTCGGCGAGGAGCGCGTGATCCGGCTCGACCCGCTGCTGTGCTTCCGCATGAAGGGGTTCGGCTACACGCATCCGGAGTGGGCGCACGGCCTGTGGAAGGGCGAGCTGGTCGTCGGCTGCGAGTCGTGGAAGACGGCCGATCTCGACGAGATGGCCTACGAGAACCTGCACGTCCAGCAGGTCATGCGCGCGCGGTCGGGAGACGCCGAGGGTGTGGGCGTGCTGGAACAGCTCTGCATCGGACCTCACGCTCCGTCCGGATTCGAGGACTACTTCGATCCGGCTCGCTGACCGCGATCGCTCCGGAGCTCGCCATGTCGCTGTCGAAGGAAGAGCTGCTCGATCTACGCTATGCCAAGTCGCTGCTCGAGGACCCGAGCCTGGCGACGAAGATCACCGGGATGCTCGGCATTCCGATCGAGAAGGGCTTCGATCTCCTGCCCGACGGCTGGCGCACGCGTGTGAGTACGGCGGTACGCGTCTCGCTCGAGCGCGCTCTGGACGCGGCTGTATTCAGCATTCGCGCGTCGCGTGAACGGCGCTCGTTCGACCTGGCCCACAAGATCGCCGTCGGTGCGACCGGAGCGGCGGGGGGAGCATTCGGTCTGAGCGCGCTGGCCATCGAGCTCCCCGTGTCGACGTCGATCATGCTGCGATCGGTCGCCGCGATCGCAGGATCCGAGGGCCACGACGTCACCGATCTGCGCACCCGGCTCGACTGTCTCGAGGTCTTCGCGCTCGGCGCGCCGAGCGCCGCCGACGATGCCGCCGAGAGCGGCTACTTCGCCGCGCGCGCCGCGCTCAGCCAGGTCGTGGCCGACGCGGGCCGCTACGTCGCCCAGCACGGGCTGGCGGCCAAGAACGCGCCCGCGCTGGTTCGGCTGATCTCGGCGATCGCCGGCCGCTTCGGGATCGTCGTGTCGGAAAAGGCGGCCGCCCAGGCTGTGCCGGTCATCGGTGCTGCCGGCGGAGCGCTCAGCAACACGCTGTTTATCGACCACTTCCAAGATGTGGCCCACGGGCACTTCATCATCCGGCGGCTCGATCGCATCCACGGCGAGGAGGCCGTGCGCGCCGAGTACGAGCGGCTGTAGTCCCCCCATCCGAGAGAGCGGCTCGGGGCCGAGCTGGTTGCGTAACGGAGAACGACGGTTGACTCATCGTTCTGTCTTGACGCAGCATGGCCGAACCGTCGCCGTCACCGCCGACAGAGTTCCGGCTCGGTCGGCTCGAGGGAAGGGAGATTCCATGCGAACAGCAACTCGCGGACTCTGTGGATCCACGGCACGCGTGGCCGTGGCCTGTCTCGCGTCTGCACTCGCCGCGCCACAGACGACGCAAGCGCAGCCTTCCTACATCCTCTTCGAGAGCGGTCCCGTGCGTCCGCTTGCACTCTCGCCCGACAGCACGCGACTGTTCGCCGTCAACACGCCCGATGGCCACCTCGAGATCTTCGACGTCGATGCCGGCGGCATCACGCGAACAGGCTCGGTCCAGGTGGGCCTGGAGCCGGTAATGGTCGTCGCCCGGACGAACAACGAGGTCTGGGTCGTCAACTACCTCTCCGACAGCATCAGCATCGTTGACGTGACCGGTACCCCGCGCGTCGTACGAACGCTGCTGGTCGGCGATGAGCCCAGCGATCTCGTATTCGCCGGACCCGCCGGCAACCGGGCGTTCTTCACCACCGCTCATCGCGGCCAGAGCTCGCCGTTCCCGCGCTCGCAGTACGACGTCTCGAGCACGGGGCGTGCCGATGTCTGGGTATTCGACGCGAACAACCTGGGCACGTCGCTCGGCGGCGACGCGCTTACGGTGCTCACCCTGTTCGGCGACAAACCGCGCGCGCTGGCAGTGAGCCCCGATGGTGCCACCGTCTACGCTGCCGTCTTCCACTCGGGCAACCAGACCACCTCGATTCTAGAGGGCCTGGTCTGCAACACGAGCGGCTCCAATCTGGCGAACGACATCGTACAGGGCTCGTGCACCGTCGGCGGCAACTCGATGCCAGGCGGCTCGCCGCCCCCGCACCGCAACCACCAAGGCTTCAACCGCCCCGAGACCGGTCTCATCCTGAAGCTCAATCGCGACGGCTTCAGCCCGGCCGTGTGGCAAGACGAGCTCGGGCGCAACTGGAACAACGCGGTCAATTTCGATCTTCCCGACGAGGACGTCTTCGCAATCGATGCCAGCGCCAATCCGCCGGAGGCGAGCAGCGTGTTCAATACGGTGGGAACCGTCCTCTTCAACATGGTGACCAACCCTGTGAGCGGCGCGCTGTACGTCTCCAACACGGATTCGCGCAACGAGGTTCGCTTCGAGGGGCCGGGGATCCACGCCTCCGGCATCAAACCGGCAGGCGAGCCGACAACGGTACGCGGTCACCTCGCCGAGGCGCGCATCACGGTGATCGATGGTGGCGTCGTGACGCCGCGCCACCTGAACAAGCACATCCCATACGGTGCGGTGCCGATCCCGGTGGGCGTCGAAGAGGATAGTCTGGCCACGCCGGTCGGGATGGCCGTCTCGCCCGACGGCAGCACGCTGTACGTCGCCGCTTTCGGTTCACGGAAGATCGGCGTCTTCGACACCACCGAGCTGGAGCAAGACACGTTCACGCCCGACTCGAGCGACCACATCACGCTGAGCGGCGGCGGCCCGGCCGGCGTCGTGCTCGACGGCGACCGTCTCTACGCGCTCACACGCTTCAATAACGCGGTCGCGGTCGTCGACCTGACGCTCGGCAGCGTCGGGCAGGAGATCCAGAGCGTGCCCCTGCACAGCCCCGAGCCACAGAGTGTCATCGAGGGCCGCCCGTTCCTCTACGACGCCGTCCTCACCAGCAGCAACGGCGAGGCGTCGTGCTCCAGCTGCCACATCTTCGGCGACATGGACTCGCTCGGCTGGGACCTCGGCAACCCCGACGATGACCGCGTCGCCAACGGCAACCCGTTCCGCGTCGGCTCCGGTGGTCCGTTCCACCCGATGAAGGGACCGATGACGACGCAAAGCCTGCGCGGCATGGTGAACATGGGGCCGCAGCACTGGCGCGGCGACCGCCAGGGCGACTCCAACGACGGCTTCAACGGATTCAACGTCGCGTTCCCTGGACTCGTCGGCCGAGACGAGGGCGAGCTCTCAACCGCGGACATGCAGAAGTTCACCGACTTCGCATTGCAGATCCAGTACCCGCCCAATCCGATTCGCCGACTCAACAACAGCTTGCGCGGCGATGAGCAGGCCGGTCGCAATCTGTACTTCGGCCGCAACACCGACGGCGCGGGCAACTGCGACTTCTGTCACCGACTCAATCCGGCCGCGGGCTTCTTCGGCGGCGATGGCCTGTCGTCGATCGAGGGAGAGACGCAGGAGTTCAAGATCCCCCATCTCCGCAACGCATACCAGAAGATCGGCATGTTCGGAATGCCTTCGACCGGCGGCCTCGGAGGGTCGAACGCGCACCAGGGCGACCAGGTGCGCGGCTTCGGATTCCTGCACGACGGCGCAATCGACACCGTGTTCCGCTTCCTCAGCGCTTCGGTGTTCACGATCGACGACACGGAGCAGCGCAATCTCGAAGCTTTCATCATGGCCTTCGACGGCGATCTTCCGCCGATCGTCGGTCAGCAGATCACGCGCACGAGCACCAACGGCGCCACCGTCGACGCGCGCATCGATCTCATGCTGACAATGGCAGGCACCGCGTACCCTTCGCAGATCCTCGGCCCGGGAGCGCGACACTGTGACGTCATCGTCAAGGGCAACCTCGGCGGCGTGCAGCGGGGTGCAGTGCGCCAGCCCAACGGAACGTTCCTGCCGGACGACGGAACCGCCGCCGTCGCCGAGGCAACGATCCGTGCGCTCTCCAGCACGCCCGGCCAGGAGCTCACCTACACCTGCGTGCCGTTCGGGTCGGGCCTGCGGATGGGCGTCGATCGCGACGAGGACACGGCCTTCAATGCGATCGACAACTGTCCTCACGTGTTCAATCCCGGCCAGGAGGACTCGAACAACAATGGCGTGGGCGACGCCTGCGACTCGGGCGCCCCGACGACTACCACGACGCTGGCCACCACCACGAGCACAACGACCACGACGACGACACCACCGCCCAGCAACGGCACGTTCCTCACGCGCAGCCTGAAGATCAGCCGGCTCAACAAGCCGGCCGGCGAGCAGAAGCTCACGATCACGAGCGACGAGATGGACGCGAGCAGCGCGTCCTACAACCCGCTCAGCGAGGACGTGATCATCGAGCTCACGGTCGAGGGTGGCTCGACGGAGGGATCGGCGACGATCGCCGCCTTCGACCCGGACTGGAAGGCGAGTTCGAAGAAGTACCGCTGGAAAGCAAAGAGTGCGGTCCTCCGGCCGGTCTGCACAGCGTGAAGCTCGGCGTGGCGGGCGCGCCGTTCAAGACCACCGTGAAGGCCAAGGACCTGGACGGCAGTGGCGCCGCGTCGGGCGTCGCGCGCTTCATCGTCAGCTTGACCATCGGAGACGACAGCTGGTCGGGGCCGACGCCGCAGTGCGAGCTGTCCGGCAACGGCAACACGCTGAAGTGTCGATAGCCGGCCGGTCGCCCGGCATGCAATTGTCGTGAGGGACGGCTTGGCCAACGCCTCGTTCCCCTGTTCGATCGACTGAGCGGCAATCCCATGACACGCTCCCCCCCACGACGGGGTGCCAACCGACCCGACCGCCGGCAACCCGCCGGGATACTGAAACAGGCGCAAGCGACTCATCGGGGTGGGTTCCGCGCTGGCACGGGCCACGGCGGCTGGACGACAGCAGGACCGTCGCCTAACTTCGAAGGCATCACGCTGGCACTGGTCTCCTGGCCACAGTGTTCGTGCCCGCGATCCCGGCTTCGTCCGAGGGACACACCCGATGCGTAGTGCCGCTACAGCCTGCCTGCTCGCAAGCCTGACGGTCGTCGCCGGCTGCGCCCCTTCGGGAGAGTACGTCGAACCGCCACCACCAGCCGTCGACGTGGCGTTTCCCGTCAAGCGGGACGTGACTGACTATCTCGAGATGACCGGCATCACGCGCTCGGTCATGACGGTCGAGATCCGCGCGCGCGTGGAAGGCTTTCTCCAGGGCATCGAGTTCGAGGAGGGCGACTACGTCGATGAGGGAAAGCTCCTCTACGTGATCGATCCGGCCGAGTACGACGCCCGAGTGAACCGCGCCAAGGGTGCTCGCGACGTGACCCGCGCCACCCTCGAGCTGCGCGAAGCGACGCTGCAGCGCCTGGAGGAAGCGCGCAAGAGCCGCGCCGTGAGCGAGATAGACGTCATCGAAGCGAAGGCCCAGCGCGAAGTCGCTGCGGCTGAGCTGGCCTCAGCGGAAGCGACGCTCCGCAACGCCGAGCTCGACCTGAGCTACACGCGCATCCACGCACCGACGACAGGACGCGTCGGGCGCACCTACGTCGACCCCGGCAATCTCGACGGAGCGGGCGAGAAGACGCTGCTCACGCGGATCGTTCAGTACGATCCGATCTACGCCTATTTCGACATCAACGAGCGGGCCGTGCTCGAGATGATCACCGGCCGGATCGGTCGAAAGCAGTCGGACGAGGAGTGGGTCGAGGCGATTCGAAAGATCAAAGTCGAGCTCGGCCGCGCCAACGACGAAGGCTACCCGATCGACGGCCACCTCCAGTACGTCGATCTCGACGTCGACGCGAGCACGGGCACGTATCTGGTGCGCGCGGTCTTCGAGAACCCCGAGCCGTTCGCGCTGCTTCCCGGTCTGTTCGTGCGCGGCCGCATCGCCACGCGCACGCGCGACGACGTCCTGCTCGTGCCCGACCGCGCACTCGGCTCCGATCAGAGCGGTAAGTACCTGATGGTGGTCGACGAAGAGGACGTGGCCCAGTACCTCCAGGTCGAGACCGGAGCGCGCGTCGGCGAGCTGCGCGTGATCGAGAGCGGTCTGGAGGCCGATCAGCGCGTCATCATCAACGGCCTCCTTCAGGCACGCCCCGGCGCCAGAGTCGCGCCACAGCTCGTCGAGCTCTCCGCCGACTGAACCCAGCCGTGTCGCGTTTCTTCATCGAGCGTCCGATCTTCGCGACCGTCCTGGCGATCGTGATCCTGATCGCCGGCAGTGTGACCGTGCTCACACTGCCGGTCGCTCAGTACCCCGACATCACTCCGCCCACCGTCGAGGTAGCCGCAACCTACCCCGGCGCCAACGCCGTCGTCGTCGCCGAGACCGTGGCGGCGCCGATCGAACAGGAAGTGAACGGCGTCGAGGGCATGATCTACATGTCGTCGACCTCGACGAACGACGGGCGCTACACGCTCACGGTGAGCTTCGAGGTCGGTGTCGACCTCGACATGGCCTCGGTGCTTGTCCAGAACCGCGTCGCGATCGCGATGGCAAAGCTGCCCGACGAGGTGAAGCGCCAGGGGGCCACGACCAAGAAGAAGTCCACGGCGATCATCCAGCTCGTCACGCTGACCTCGCCGGACGGACGCTACGATGAGGTGTATCTGTGGAACTACGCGACCTTACGGCTGCGCGATGAGCTCTCGCGCATCTACGGCGTAGGCGAGGCCAAGATCTTCGGCACCGACTACAGCATGCGCGTCTGGCTCAATCCCGACAAGCTGCAGAGCCGGAACCTGACGGCGCAGGATGTCGTCGACGCGATCAGCGAGCAGAACGTGCAGGTCGCGGCGGGCCAGATCGGCCAGCCGCCGGCGCCGGCCGGCACCGACTTCCAGCTCACAATCAACACCCTCGGCCGGCTCGAGGACGTCGTCCAGTTCGAGAACATCATCGTCAAGACGGGCGAGGACGGCCGCGTCACCCGCGTGGGCGACGTCGCGCGCGTGGAGCTCGGCGCCCAGAGCTACGAAACCACCTCGGAGCTCACCGGCGTCACGGCCGGCGCGCTCGCGATCTACCAGCTGCCCGGCGCGAATGCGCTCGACGTGGCCGATGCCGTCACCGAAACGATGGAGCGTCTGAGCAAGGACTTCCCGGAGGGGCTCGAGTACGCGATCCCCTTCGACACCACGCTCTTCGTCCGCCAATCGATCCACGAGGTCTATGTAACGCTGTTCCAGGCGGCGGCGCTGGTCTTCCTCGTCATCTACGTGTTCCTCCAGGATTGGCGCGCCTCGATCGTGCCCGGCGTGACGATCCCCGTCTCGCTCATCGGCACGTTCGCCGTCATGGCCGGACTCGGGTTCTCGGTCAACCTGACCACGCTGTTCGGCCTGGTGCTCGCGATCGGCATCGTCGTCGACGACGCCATCGTCGTCGTCGAGAACACCGCACGCCACATCGACGAGAGCGGAATGGCGCCGAAGGCCGCCGCCATTCGAGCGATGGAGGAGGTGACCGGCCCCGTCATCGCCACCACGCTGGTGTTGCTGGCCGTGTTCGTCCCGACCGCCTTCCTACCCGGTATCACGGGCGAGCTGTACCGTCAGTTCGGCCTGACGATCTCGGCGGCGACCGTCTTCAGCTCGATCAACGCGCTCACATTGAGCCCCGCCCTGTGCGGCATCCTCCTGCGTCCCTCGGTGCCCGCCGACAAGAAGAATGTATTCTTCCGGGGCTTCAACCGGTTCTTCGAGGTCGGTGAGAGCTACTACGCCGGCGCAGTCAAGGTCGTGCTGCGTCGCACGACGCTGACGATGCTCGCGTTCGCAGCGCTGGTGGTCGCGACCGGCTACGGCTTCGGCCGGCTGCCGACGGGCTTTCTCCCCGAGGAAGACCAGGGCTACCTGCTGGCCGGCGTTCAGCTCCCCGATGGTGCCTCGAGCGAGCGTACACAGGAGGTGATCGAGAAGGTCTCGGACATCCTGCGCGAGGCGCCGGGTGTGGCCGAATGGGTATCGATCGGCGGCAACTCGTTACTGGACAACGCCAATGTCGCGAACGCGGCCGCCATCTACATCGTGATGAAGCCGTGGGAGGATCGACCTGACATCTCTCAGGACGAGATTCTCACGCACCTGCGTACGCAGTTCCGCACGATCAAGGAGGCGGTGTCGTTCGTCTTCGTGCCTCCGGCCATCGTAGGGCTCGGCACGGCCGGCGGCTTCCAGATGGAGCTGCAGGATCGCGGTGGGCTCGGCCTGGCCGCCCTGCAGCAAACCGCCACGGAGATGGTGCGCGACGGCAACGCCCAGTTGGGACTCGTCGGTCTGAACACGACGTTCCGCGCCAGCGTTCCGCAACTGTTCGTCGACATCAACCGCACGCAGGCCAAGATGATGAGCGTCCCGCTCGGCAACATCTTCGGAACCTTGCAGGCCTACCTCGGCTCGGCATACGTCAACGACTTCAACAAGTTCGGTCGTACCTACCAGGTGCGCGTACAGGCCGAGCCCAAGTACCGCTCGCGGCCGGAGGACATCGAGCGCCTGTACGTGCGTAATGCCGAGGGCGGCATGGTTCCGATCGGCGCCGTCGTCGAGGTGAGCGATACGTTCGGGCCACAACTCCTGCGCCGTTACAACATGTACCCGTCGGCCGCGATCAACGGCCAGGCCGCGCCCGGCTACAGCTCGGGCGACGCTCTGAATCTCATGGAGCAAATGGCTGCGCAGAAGCTGCCGAGCGCGATGAGCTACGACTGGACGGCGATGTCGTACCAGGAGAAGCAGGTCGGTGGCGAGGCAACGCTGATCTTCGCGCTCGCGCTCATGCTGGTGTTCCTCACGCTGGCCGCTCAGTACGAGAGCTGGACGGCGCCCGTCTCGATCGTCATGTCCGTGCCGTTCGCGATTCTCGGCGTCGTCGTGGCGCTCATGATGCGCGGGCTGGCCAACGACGTCTACACCCAGATCGGCGTCGTGCTGCTGATCGGTCTGGCCTCCAAGACGGCGATCCTCATCGTGGAGTTCGCGCGCGAGCAGCGCGCGGCCGGCAAGGAGATCGACGACGCCGCTAGGACGGCCGCCCGTCTGCGCTTCCGCCCCGTGCTCATGACGGCGATCTCGTTCGTGTTCGGCACGTTCCCGCTGCTCGTGGCATCGGGGCCGGCCGCGGCCAGCCGTCAGGCGGTCGGCACGGCTGTGTTCGGCGGCATGCTGGTAGCGACGCTGGCCACCGTCATATTCGTGCCGGTGTTCTTCAAGCTGCTGCAAGGGTTCGGCGAGCGCGCACTCGGCGAAAGCGTCGTCAAGGGCGAGGCAGAGCCGCAAGCGGGGGAGTCCAGCCAAGCCTGAACGTGCCGGTGTCGCACCGGCACCGAGGAGCGATCTGAGACCGGGCCTCCACTAGCGATCGAACGTCCCGCACCCGACGTTCGTGCTTCAGGCGCGATGTGCCGCGCGTTGACCGATCGCACCTTCCATGCGGTCGAGCCACCACCGGTTCTGCTGCCAGATCGATCGCTCCAGTCGGTGCAGGCGTCGGGGTCGCGCCAGGCCGGAGGTGAGACCCGCCCAGGCGAGCTCGCAAGCGTGGATGTCCTGAGCGTGAACGATCTTCACGAGCTCGCCGCGACCGGCAACCTTCTCGGCCAGCTTCGGATCCTCGAGCGTCGCGCGCGGATAGCAGGCGTAGATGCGCAATGTGAAGCGATCGTAGGAATGCGGAAGGATGTGATACCAGGCAGTCGCATCGCTCGACGGGGCGAACAGGTGAGTCGGCCACACGACGCCGGCGATCAGCGCCGTCTTCTGCCAGTCCTGAAACCGCTCGCCGGTCGCGGGCAAGCCGCCCGCCAGCCCCGTACCGTTGCCCGGCATCGCCAGCAGCGACCAGGGGTCGGTGTTGTCCGGCACGTACGCCGCGTCGCCCGGCCAGATCGGCTCCAGGGTGTAGCGATGGATGGCGATGTGATGGTAGGACTCCATGAAGTTCTCCACCAACACCTTCCAGTTGAACGGCGAATCGTAAGTGTCGATCTCGACCGCAACCAGATCGCCCACGCCGTACTCTGCCAGCATCTCGGAATCGGGTGCCATGCGCGGCGCGAGCGGCTCGCCGTCTTCATCGAAGTTGACGAAGATCCAGCCCTCCCAGATCTCGTTACGAATGTGCGGCAGCGGATAGTCGCGCTTGTGACACCCCTCGACGTCGCTCATCAGCGGCGCACCGGTGAGCGTGCCATCGTTGCGATAGGTCCAGGAGTGATACGGGCAGCGAAAGGTCTTCGCGTTGCCGCGACCCGCACCTATATCCGCCGCGCGGTGCGCACACACGCGCGACAGCACACGCACCCCACCGTCCTCGCCGCGTACCACGAGCAAGCGTCGATCCAGCAGGTCGATCGAGAAGTAGTCGTTCGTGTTCGGAACCTGATCGATTCGACCGACGCAGAGCCACTCCTTGAGAATGATGCGATCGATCTCGGCCCGGTAGACCTCCGGCGACGTGTAAGCCTCGGCCCCTAGCGAGAAGGCCTGCCCCTCGGGCAGACGCGAGGCTGCGATCGCTTCGGCTGTCAGTCGATCCGGCCGGGACGGCGAACGCGCAGCTGATGACTTGGTGGTCAGAACTCCCTCTCTCGCAGCGGCTCAGCGCCTCCCTCCAACGCGCATTCGGCGGCGACGCGGCGATTCACCAGCATCGACGAGGCCGCTGCAAGGCCAGCGATGCGCCCGCGAACGCTCAGGTCGGCGAGCGCCGAGCGATCCGGGCCGCTAGCTGCTCGGTCAGGACGTAGAACACCGGCACGAAAGGAATGGCCAGCAACGTCGACGATAGCATACCGCCGAACACGACCGTCCCGAGCGCTCGCTGGCTCGCCGCGCCGGCGCCGCTCGCGCTGAGCAGGGGCACAACGCCCAGGATGAACGCGAACGATGTCATCACGATCGGTCGGAAGCGGCGCCGGGTGGCTTCGACGGCGGCTTCGGTCACGGACCGACCCTCGGTCTGCAGATCACGGGCGAACTCGACGACCAGGATCGCGTTCTTGCTGGCGAGTGCAATCATCAGCACCAGACCCACCTGGGTGTATAGGTTGTTGTCATAGCCGCGCGCGAGAAGCGCCAGCAGAACCCCGACCAGCGCCATCGGCACCACCAGGATCACGGCAGCCGGGCTGAACCAGCTCTCGTACTGCGCCGCCAGCACGAGATAGACCAGGACGATCGAAAGCGCGTAGATGAAGTAGGGCTGGTTGCCAACACGCGACTCTTGATACGCCGTGGCCGTCCAGTCATGTGCGATGCCTTCGGGAAGCGTATCCGCGGCCACCTGATCCATCAGTGACAACGCCTGCCCTGAGCTGAACCCAGGCGCGGCGCGGCCGTACACGGCTGCCGCCGGGTAGAGATTGTAGCGGCTCACCAGCTCGGCGCCCACCGTCCTTCGCACGTCGAGCAGCGTACCGAGCGGGACCATCTCGCCTTGCCCGTTGCGTACGTACAGACTCTCGATGTCGGTCTGCTCCCGGCGGTGTGAGGCGTCGGCCTGCACGTAGACCTGGAAGACCTGATTATACTTATTGAAGAGGTTCACGTACGCCGAGCCCAGATAGCCCTGCAGCGTCGCGAATACATCGCCGAGGACGATGCCGAGCGATTCGACTTTCGTCCGATCGATGTCGAGATAGAGCTGCGGGCTGCTCGCACTGAACGTCGTCGCCAGCCCCTGAACACCGGTCTGCGTCCGTGCAACGTGAACGAGTTCATGCGTCGACTGCTCGAGGCTTGCCAGGCCACGGCTCGCGCGGTCCTCGACCATCATCTGGAAGCCGCCTGACTGCCCGAGCCCGGGAATCGGTGACGGCGCGATGACGAAGATGCTCGCTTCCTGAATCGCTGCGAGCTCGGTCTGCAGGGTGCCGATGATCTCCTCTTGCGTGAGACTACTGCCGCGAACGCTCCAGTCATCGTAGACCACGAAGGTGGTGAGGCTGGAGCTGACGTTGGCGCCGTCGAGAACCGAGAAGCCTCCGATCGTCAGCCAGTCCTGGACCCCTGCGCTGCGATCAAGAATGGCATCGATCTGCTTGGCCACGGCACGCACCCGCGGCTGTGCGGCGGCGTCGGGAAGGCGGACCGCCACGATCGCGTAGCCTTGATCTTCTGCCGGCAGGAAGCCGGTCGGCAGTTCCACGAACTGCCACGCGGCGACACCGATGATCGCGAAGAAGAGAACCGCCATCGACCGCGGCCGCCCGACCATCCATTGAACGACGCGGATATACGCGTCCTCGAGGAGACCATACACCACGTTGAAGCCGCGATAGAGTCGATTCTCGCGCTTCTCTCCCTGTGAGCGCAGGTACAGCGCGCACTGCGCGGGCTTGAGCGTCAATGCATTGATCGCACTGATGACCGCCGTCGACGCGATGACGAGCGCGAACTGCCGGAAGAGCTGACCGGCGATCCCCGGCAGGAACGCGGCCGGCAGGAACACCGCGGTGAGGACCAGCGTGATACCGATGACGGGGCCGGTGAGCTCGTCCATGGCCTGGATCGTCGCGTCGCGCGGCGACAGGCCTTTCTCCACGTACCGCGAGGCATTCTCGACGATCACGATGGCATCGTCCACGACGATGGCGATCGCCAGGATCAGCGCGAATAGCGTCATGAGATTGACGCTGAAGCCGAGCACGGCCATCGCCGCGAACGCACCGATGATCGTCACCGGTACGGTCGTCGCCGGTACGAGCATCGCACGCAGATTCTGCAGGAACAGCAGGATGACGATCAGAACCAGGACGCCCGCCTCGAGCAGCGTCAGGAAGACGTCGTCGATCGCCTCCTTCACGAACCGGGTGGTGTCGTAGCGAATCGCGTAGGCAACACTCGGGGGGAACGTGTCGCTCATCTCCGCCATCGCCTCACGTACGTGGTCGGAGACGTCGAGCGCGTTCGCTCCCGGCAGAGAGTAGACGGCGATGTGCGCAGCCTCGCGACGGCCGAGCGTCGAGAAGTTACTGTACGTGCGCTGGCTAAGCTCGACGCGCGCGATATCCTTCACCCGGACGATTCGCGGCGCGGCTCCCTGCGTGGTCTTGACGATGATGTTCTCGAACTGCTCGACCTCGGATAGACGCCCCAGCGTGTTGATCGTTAACTGGAACACCTGCTCATCGTCGGTGGGCGGGCCTCCCAGCTGGCCCGTGATCGCCTGGCGGTTCTGCTGTCGAATCGCATTCTGGACATCCAGCGTCGTGATGCCGTGGTGCTGAAGCCTGTGCGGATCGAGCCATACCCGCATACTGTACGCGCCGGCGCCCACGACGCTGACCTGGCCCACTCCCGGCAGCCGAGCCAGCGGGTTGCGCAGATTGATGATCGCGTAGTTCGACAGGTAGGTCTCATCGAGGTGTAGATCCTCGCCATACAGACTGACCACCATCAGAATATTGGTAGATACCTTCCGGACCGATACTCCCTGGAACTGGACGACGGCCGGGAGCGCCGCGTACGCACTGTTGACGTAGTTCTGTACGAGGGAAAGCGCGGTATTGAGATCGGTGCCGACGGCGAACGTCACTGTCAGCGTGTAGCTGCCGTCGCTCGCACTGGTCGAGGACATGTACAGCGCACCCTCGACCCCGTTCACGGCTTGCTCGATCGGTACGCCGACCGTATCCGCGACGACGGTCGCGCTGGCACCGGGATAGACGGTCGTCACCTGGATCGTGGGTGGTACGATCTCGGGATACTGAGCGACAGGAAGTCGGTACAGACACACCAGCCCCACGATGACCGTCACGATCGCGATGACATTGGCGAAGATCGGACGGTCTATGAAGAACGTGGACATGCGGCAGATCGACGTGCGACGTCAGGAGCTCGGATCCCCGGCGGCCCCACTCGTGCGAATCGCTTGGTCCTCGTGCTCGGGCCGTACCTCGCGACCCGGAATGGCCCGCTGCAGACCCTTGACGATCACTCTCTCGTTGCCGCTGAGCCCGTCCCCGATCACGCGCATTCCGTCCACCACGGCGCCGCCGGTGACGCTGCGGCGCTCGACGACGTTGTCGTCGTTCACAACGAGGATGTACTCGCCAAGCTGATCTCCACCCACGGCAGACTGTGCCACCAGCAGCGCCCGGTCGCGCTCACCCACGGGGGCACGCAGCTGCGCGAACATACCGGGCAAGATGGCGAGGTTGGGGTTCGGGAACGTGGCCCGAAGCAGCAAGGTGCCGGTGGCGGGGTCGAGGCTGATCGAGGCGAAGTCCAGGTGACCCTGATGGCCGAAGGCGTCCTCGTCGGCCAGCCGCATCGTCACCGGACGCTTGTGCCCGGCCACGCCTTCGCTGGACTCGCGCGCGACATCCTCCGCCCTCAGCAGGTCGTGCTCGCTGATCGTGAAGTAGGCATAGATTGGATCGATCTGATTGATCTCCGCAAGAACGGTCTGCTCCCCGGCGCCGACGAGATTGCCCACGTCCACCAGCCGCCGGTCGATGCGGCCATCAAACGGTGCTCTCACCTCCGTGTACTCGAGGTCCAGCTGAGCCCGCTCGAATTCAGCCTCGGCTGTCAGCACGCGAGCCTCGGCCCCGTCGTGCTCGAAGCGGTGCCGCTCGAGCTCGATCTGCGAGACCGCGTTGGTCTCGGCCGCCTGCGTGAACTTCGCCAGCTCGACCTTCGCGAGCCCGTAGGCCGCCCAGCTCGCCTGCAGGAGACCTTCCGCACGCTTCGCCTCGGCCTCATAGACATCCGGATCGATCCGGAAGAGAAGTTGATTCGCGGAGACGCGGTCGCCGTCCTGGAACAGAACCTCCTCGATGTAGCCGGCTACGCGAGCGCGCAGCTGTACGGTATTCACGGCCGCGGTCCTGCCCGTGAACTCCAGGTAATCGGTCATCGGCCGTACCACCGGCGTGCTGACGGTGACTCCCGGAGGGGGAGGCGGTGCGAATGTGTTCTGCTCACGGCACGCGCTCAACGAGCTGACCGTCGCGAGCAGGACCGTCGCCGTTAGCAGCACGCTCCGATGCCTGCGCGACTTTCGTCCTGGGCTTCTGGTGGCGGGGTCCATCGGCTTGCTCAACAAGCCATTGTAGGAATCGGTCTGACGGCCACACAAGAGCACGCTGCCAGCACCGGTCGTTCCCACCTTACTCCGAAACCCGTTCGGGGGGCGCTGCCAGTGGAGCGTGATCCGTACATGCACGCGTCGTCGACGCCCGATCAGTCGTAGACGATAACGCTGCGCGCCACCTCACCGGCTTCCATCGCCCGGAATGCGTCGTTGACCTCATCAAGAGCGATGCGGCGCGACACCAACTCATCGAGCATCAGTTTGCCGCGCATGTACAGATCGACGAGCGCGGGCATGTCTCGCGTGACGGTTGCCGAGCCGTACAGCGAGCCGATCAACGATTTTTCCTCGAGACAGAACGACAGCCCCGGAACCGTTACCATATCCGCGAAGCCGGTTGCACCCACGACCACGGCCTTGCCGCCACGCTTGGCGGCAGCGAACGCCTGCGCGATGGTCGCGGGCTTGCCGATGACCTCGAACGCATAGTCGACGCCGAGCCCGTCGGTGAGCGTGCGGATCGCCTCGGCGACGTCCGGCACATCGCTCGCATCGACAGCGTCCGTGGCGCCGAACGTCGCAGCCAACTCGAGCTTGGCGGGAGAGATGTCGACGGCGATGATGCGGGCCGCACCGCCGAGCCGCGCGCCCTGGATCACGTTGAG
>SPBQ01000329.1 GCA_004525875.1 Myxococcales bacterium | reverse complement strand
GCGAGATCCCCAGGTAGCCGGTATCGTCGGCGATCAGGTCCTGCGCGGCGTCGCCGTCGACGTCGATGCCTTGCTCGATGGCGCGTAGCAGCGACATCTGGTCGACCACCGTCTGACGAAAGATCTCTCGCGCGATCGTCGGTGTGGACAGCAGCAGGTTGAGCGGATTCCCGCGCGTGCCGTGCTCGAGCGCCGAGATACCGATGGCGGCAATGCCGCGGTCGGCGAGAAGGGCGCCGACATCGAGCACCGTGGCGTTACTGCCGCCGAAGCCGTGCTGAACGATGACGGCCGGATACGGAGGCGACGCCCCGGCCGGCAGCGTGAGCAGGAAGTCGAGCTGCGCGTCCTCGGGCGACGCCGTGCCGGCCACCTTGGCGGGATCGAAAGCGCCGGTGGCCGCCCGGAAGTCAGGCGCAGTGAGCAGACCCGCCGCCACGGCGACGACCTGCGGATTGGCCACGAGAAAGTCGGCGAACGCGCTGCCCGGGGCTCCACCTCGCTCGAAGAGGCCGAGCGGTAACTCGTCACCCGGATCGTCGTCGTCGAACGTCACGGTGAAGTGTTGCTGCGGGGCGAGATCTTCGAGCCGCGCGCGCACGTCGCGCAGATCCTCCTCGATCTGCTGTACCGGGAAGGAGATTGCCAGCGCCACCTCGCTCGCCTTCACCTTGCCTTCGCGCCGGGCGTGCTTGAGCAGGCTTTCGAGATCGCGGCGTCCATCGGTGCGCTCGAAGAAGAGCAGGTTGTCGGGCGTGAGGCTCGCCAGGTCGAGCGGCGCGGACAGTGCCACCTCGACCGCTGCCGCGGCGCCGAATCCAGTCAGACCGGACAGCTCATCGGCCACGTCGAGCAGCGTGGCGCGGGCCGCGTCGAGCACGGGGTCGAGCGGATCGAGGCCGCGCAGTACGAACCGCTCCGGTAATACGATGGTACCGTCGTCGCGCACGAGCCGTGCCTCTGGAAACGGATTGTCGATCGCTTCCGGATCGCTCGAGTAGAGCGCCACGGGACCTCCCGCAGTCGCCTCCGAAGTGCCCTTCGCGGCGCGGAAATCGGCGCTCGCTTCAAGCGCACGGCCGTCGATGCCGCGGGCGCCGTTGGTGACGATCAACCCGTAGACGCTGCCACCTCGAAGCGGGAACTCCGGCTGGATGAGTCCGCTGGCAACCCCCGACGGCTTGCGCTCGAACGGCGGTCGCGCAGCCACGCCCTCCTCGATCGCAACCCACTGGACCTCGACCTGCGAGGTGCGACGCAGTGTGTACGCCGCGCTCCCGCTCGAGCGCAGAGTCACACAGTATTCACCGGTGACCGTGTCGCCGCCTTGCCGGACGACCTGCACCTTGATTGCGTGCTCCCCACCCCGGCGCAGCTCGCGCGTGATCTGCAGCGGCAGCGCGCCGCGACGACGACCGCCGCGACGCACGCGCAGACGCGCCTCGCTCCCCTGGTTGCGCGCATCCGCGCGCGCCTCGAGCAGCACTTCGACCTGCTCACCGGGTGCCGCCGTGAACACCATGACGTCCAGGTCCGCTCTCCCCCCCAGACGGTCGCCGAGAAACGCGCACGCGCGGCTCTCGGCCGCGTGGGCCGGGGCCGACAACGCCAGGATCAACAGACCTGCAAGGGGGAGCTGCGGTGGACGGAGCAGACGCGCGATCGATCTCTGCATTGGACACCGAGCATTACCATGCCGGCCGCCTTGTGCCCAGGTCTTTTCAGGCGCTCGCAAACCAGTTGGAGGAGCGTGGTGCGCGCCCGGATACGCATGAAAAAAGAGATCATTCGCATCAACAGGACCCTTCCCGGTATCTTCGGCACGCCCCTCCCACAGGCCGTACCGGACGTGTGGCTGGACGGCGCTATCAGCACGGCCGCGCGCTGAAGTGGAACGCTCGGCAACCAGGCTGGAATCGAGACGGAGGAGAGAACGATGGCAGAGGCATTCATCATCGACGCCTGTCGCACGCCGCGCGGGATCGGCAAGGTAGGCAGGGGCGCGCTCGCCCACCTTCACCCACAACGCCTCGGCGCCACGGTCCTCGAGGCGCTGGCCAAGCGCAACGACATCAACACCGCAGAGATCGACGACATCATCTGGGGCACGAGCTCGCAGCGCGGTACGCAGGGAGGCGACCTCGGTCGCATGGCCGCCCTCGATGCCGGCTACGATGTGAAGGCCTCCGGCGTGACGCTCGACCGCTTCTGCGGATCGGGCATCACGACCGTGAACCTGGCGGCGGCCCAGATCCTGTCGGGCATGGAAGACCTCGTCATTGCAGGCGGGACGGAAATGATGAGCCAGATGGCGGCGACGGCAGACCCGAACACGCCGCCGATGATCGACAGCGGCAATCTCAGCCTCCGCGCCAAGCACCCGCAGTCGCAACAGGGCGTGTGCGCCGACGCGATCGCCACCATCGAGGGCATCGACCGTAACGCCGTCGACAGCCTTGCGCTGGTCTCCCAGCAGCGCGCGGCCCGGGCGATCGAGGAGCACCGTTTCGACAGATCACTCGTCCCGGTCCTCGACGAGGACGGCTCCGTGGCGCTCGACCATGAAGAATTCCCGCGTCCGGAGACGACGATGGAGATACTCTCGAGCCTGAAGCCCGTGTTCAGTGCTTGGGCCGACATCCCGGTCGACGAGCAAGGGACGACCTACGGCGCGCTCATTCGCCAGAAGTACCCGGATCTCGGCGATTTCGATCACGTCCACCACGCGGGGAACTCCTCCGGTGTGGTCGACGGCGCTGCGGCGATCCTGCTCGCCTCCGAGAGCTACGCGAAGAAAGCCGGATGGACACCGCGCGCTCGCATCGTCGCCACGGCGAACATGGGCGACTGTCCGACGCTGATGCTGAACGCGCCGGTGCCGGCAGCAAGAAAGGTGCTCGCGAAAGCCGGCCTGACCGTGGACGACATCGACCTGTGGGAGATCAACGAGGCGTTCGCCGTCGTCGCGGAGAAGTTCATCCGCGATCTCGAGCTCGACCGAGAGACCGTGAACGTCAACGGTGGCGCCATGGCACTCGGCCACCCGATCGGAGCGACCGGCTCGATCCTCATCGGCACCATGGTCGACGAGCTGGAGCGCACCGGCAAGATGCGCGGTCTGGTCACGATGTGCGCGGCGGGAGGCATGGCTCCGGCCATCATCGTCGAGCGCGTCTAGCTTCGACCCGGGGGCCTTGGAACACCCCCGCGGTCTTGTGCTCATGGCAAGTAACAACCACCGCGTGATCATCATCGGCGCTGGCTTCTCGGGCATGTGCCTCGGCATCAAGCTGCAGGAAGCTGGAATCGACGACTACGTCATTCTCGAAAAGGCAGCCGAGGTCGGCGGCACCTGGCGCGAGAATACCTACCCGGGAGCGGAGTGCGACGTCCCCTCCGCGCTGTACAGCTATTCCTTCGAGCACAATCCGAAATGGCAGTTCAAATGGTCGGAACAGCAGCAGATTCTGGAGTACCAGAAACACGTGGCCGACAAGTACGGCCTGTACGCGCACATCCACTTCGGCCACGAGATCACCGGCGCCGAGTTCGACGAGAGCCGACATCGCTGGACGCTGACGACCGCGACGGGCGAGATCTACGTCGGGCAACACCTGGTCACCGCGGTCGGCCAGCTGCATCACCCGTCGATTCCGAAGTTCGCCGGCGACGATACTTACCAGGGCGTTCGTTTTCACTCGGCGCGCTGGGATCACACGATCGACCTGAAGGGCAAACGCGTCGGAGTGATCGGCAATGCGGCCAGTGCGCTGCAGTTCATCCCGGAGATTGCCGATGACGCCGCGCACGTCACGGTGTTCCAGCGTAGCCCGAACTGGGTCATCGCGAAGCAGGACCGCCCGTACAAACCGTGGGAGAAATGGATCTTCGAGCGAATCCCACTGCTCGCCCGGCTCTACCGCCTGCGCATCTGGTTGCGGGCCGAGCTGCTGTTTCTACCGGCCATGCGCAACAACAAACTGGCGCAGGGCGCCCTGCG
>SPBQ01000478.1 GCA_004525875.1 Myxococcales bacterium | reverse complement strand
CGTGCGCGTGTGGATCAGCTCGGTCGATCCGCCGGAGCTGACGCCACGGCTGATCGATCTCCTGGCCGAGGGCGGAGTATTCTGTCCCCACTTGCACGTGCCGATCCAGGCCGGCAACGACGCCGTCCTCGACCGCATGGGGCGCAAGTACACGGCCTCGGAAGCCGCCGACGCTCTGCTGTCCGTGCGCGAAAGACTTCCCGACGTCTCGCTAGGCACCGACCTCATCACCGGCTTCCCGGGCGAGACCGACGACGAATTCGCCAGCGGGATCGACTTCGTCCAGCGCATCGGCTTCAGCTACCTGCACGTCTTCCCGTATTCGCGGCGCTCCTCCACCTCGGCGGCGAAGCGCTGGAAAGAGCTCCCGGACGCCGTCGTCCACGAGCGGGCCCGCTCGGCGCGGCGGGTCGACCGTGACCTGCGGCGCACCTACGAGGATCGCTTCATCGGCGCCACCGCATCGGTGCTCTTCGAGGACGGCCGCGACGCCAAGACCGGCCTGCTGAAAGGGTACTCCGACAACTACCTGCCGATCGCCTGCGATGCGGATGACCGCTTCACAGGCCGGATCGTGCCCGTCCGGATCACCGGCCGCGCCGGCAAGCGGCTGCGCGGTCAGCTGGCGGCTCGCCGGACATGAGCAGGCGGGATCTCAGCGAGCTGGAGCGCGCACTCGGCCACCGCTTCGAGGACGCCTCGCTTCTCGAGCGCGCCCTGATGCACGGTTCGGCGCGCGGCGAGCTCGGCCACGACGACAATGAAACCTACGAGTTCCTCGGCGATGCGGTGCTCGATCTCGCGATCGCCCACCTCCTGATGCACCGAAATCCCCAGTTCGACGAGGGCGAGCTGTCCAAGCGCCGTGCGTCGCTGGTCCGCGAGGAAACCCTCGCCGCAATCGCCGCGGAGTTCGATCTCGGCCGGTGGCTCCTGCTCGGCAAAGGGGAGGAGGCCTCAGCGGGCCGCGCAAAGCCCCGCATCCTCGCGGGCGCCTACAAGGCGATCATCGGTGCGCTGTACCTCGATACATGCTACGACACCTGTCTCGCCATCGTCGCGCAGCACTTCGACGGTTACCTCGACAGGGGCCACGACGACGACGACCACAAGACCGCCTTGCAGGAGCTCACCCAAAAGCTCCACAAGACCGTTCCCGGCTACGAGGTCGTCGACGCATCGGGTCCGCCGCACGCGCGCGAGTACGAGGTCGCCGTCGTCCTCGAAGGCCGCGAGCTGGGCAGGGGCCGTGGCTCGAGTCGCAAGCGGGCCGAGCAGGCCGCCGCACGCGCGGCGGCCCAGCAGCTGGGCGACGGCGCAGCGGGCGAGAAGTAGCGGGGAACAGGGCGCGAGCGCGTGACGGACCGGAGCGAGAGTAGAGCAGGAGCAGTCGCCTTGGCGGGCGCGCCGAACGTCGGCAAATCAACGCTCCTGAACCAGATCCTCGGCCGGCGGGTCAGCATCGCCACTCCCAAGCCGCAGACCACACGCGCCCAGCTCCTCGGCATTCACACCGACGGCGCGATCCAGGTGCTCTTCGTCGACACGCCGGGCATCCACGTGACACAGGGAATGATCCACGAGCGCATGGTCCGGCACGCCCGCGCCGGCGTGCGTGGAGCTGACGTCGTGTGCTGGCTGGTAGCCGCCGACCGCGGCCTTCGCCACGTCGATCGTCGCGAGATCCCACGCCTGGCCGAGCGCGAGCCGATCGTCGTTGTCAACAAGATCGACCGCGTCAGCCGCGAAGCACTACTGCCGATCATGGCCGGGATCGCGGAGCTGGCGCCGGAGGCGACCGTCGTGCCGTTGAGCGCGCTCAACGGCGACAACGTCGCCGAGCTCATGGCGCTGATCAAAACACGCATGCCGGAGGGCCCCTGGCTGTTCCCGGCGGAATCGATCACCGACCGGCCGCTGCGCTTCCTCGCGGCCGAGCTGGTGCGCGAGCAAGCGTTTCGCCAGCTCGACCAGGAAATCCCGTACCACATGGCCGTGCTGACGGAGGTCTTCGAGGAGCGCGGCGACACGACCTACATCGAGGCCCTGGTCTACACCGATAGCGACTCGGCCAAACGCATCATCGTCGGCAAGCAGGGCGCTCGCATCAAAGCGATCGGTCAGGCGGCGCGAAAGCAGATCGAGCGTCCCGTCGATGGTAAGGTCTATCTCGACCTGCACGTACGCGTGAAGAAGGACTGGCAGCAGGACCCCCGCTTTCTCGAGGAGCTCGGAATGTGAGGGCCGGCGACCGAACAACACCAGGCAGCCGGCGCATACCCGTCGTCGCCATCGTCGGACGGCCAAACGTCGGCAAGTCGACGCTGTTCAACCGGCTGCTCCGCCGGCGTAAGGCGATCACGCTCGACACGCCCGGAGTGACCCGCGACCCGATCTCCGAGGAGGTCGAATGGGATGGTCTGCGCCTGGAGCTGGTCGATACCGGTGGTCTCGGCGGCGAGGCCGAGATCACGCTGGCCGCGCAGGTCCACGCGCACACACTGGAATCGGTTCGCCACGCGAACCTGGTGGTCGTCGTCCTGGACGCACGGGCGGGCGTGAGCCCGCTCGACCGCGACACGGTCGAGATCCTCGATCGCATGGACGCGCGCGTACTCTACGTCGCAAACAAGGCCGATACCGTGAAAGCCGCGGAGATGACCGTCGACTTCTGCGCGATCGGCATCGACGTCCCGTTCCCGGTCTCGGCCGAGCACGCGATCGGCCTCGATGCGCTGCGCGAGCGG
>SPBQ01000045.1 GCA_004525875.1 Myxococcales bacterium | reverse complement strand
TTTCGCGCAATCGACGATTTGACGCCAGATCATCGGGCGGTCATAATTTTGCGCGAGATCGAAGGCCTCTCCTATGAGGAGATCAGCCAAACCCTCGACTGCTCCCTCGGAACCGTCATGAGCAGGCTCCATTACGCCAGGAAGAAGCTGCAAGCGAAGCTCAGGGAGCTTATCTGACAGTGGATTGTCGTGCCTTCGAGGCGAATATCGATCGGTACCTCGACGTGGTGCTGTCGGGGCCGGATATGAAGACCGCGGCGGAACACGTGCGCGGCTGTGAAGGGTGTAACAAGCTCGTCACGAGCTACCAGCACGCTTCGGCGTTGCTGCGAACGGCCGTAGCCGACAAGGCTGCGGCCGTTGACGTTTCAGGCCTGTGGAAGTCGATCGAGGCTCGGCTCGAGGCCGAGCGCGGCACGTTGGCTTTGGCGCGTCCCGAGCTCTCCGGCGCCAAGGTAGGCAAGGTAGGATGGGCACGACAACTCGACCGTGCTCGCGATCTCGTCCTCGCGATCCTGGGGCCGGCTCCGTTGCGCGCCGGCGTCTTTGCGGCTGCGGCCGTGGTTCTGGCGCTGTTCGTTCTGGCCGGCAGCACCGACATCGGCACGAAGTTCGGCCACGCGATCGCCAGAAAGAAGGTCGGGGCTCCGACGATCATCAGCCGCCACGACGACCTTCGCACTAGGGACGTAAGCATCGACAACGTCGACATCGCGGCCGGCAGCTCTGTCTCCATCTGGTCGAGGCCGCGGACGCGGACGCAAGTAATTTGGGTCAACGACCCGGGTGACGAGTTCGGCGTGGGCAATATTGCTGCCACCGACAGTACGCGCTGATCGATGCTCCGACTCGCGGCGATTTCGGGGTTGGTGCTGTGGTGTGGAGGAGGGATCGGTTGGGCCAACCACGCACTGGCCGATGACGCTGTCGCTGTCGCGCTCGATAGGTCGATCGTACAGGTCTCGGCAGTCCTCGCCTCACGCGACGGGCGCGGCATCGATCCGAGACTGAAGCACCTGCGCCCGCAGCTTCGTGGGTTCCCGTTTCGCAGCTACCAGCTCCTCGCGGTCCACTCTTGCAAGTTCGCCACCGGCGATCAGTGCTCGATGGACATTCCGGGGGGAGGCTATCTGCAGATGAACACGACCGAGAGCACGCCGGGACACTTCTCAATGCGCCTGTTGCTCATCCAGGATAACCGGCCGGTGCTGAACGCGGACGTTAAGCTGAGCCGGAACGCCAACCTGCTTCTGAAGAGCAGTCGGACCGATGCGGGCACGATCATCGTGAGCATCCGGGCCGCGGAGCAACCGTCGATCGAAAACTTCGAGGCGCTGAGTCAGGGAGGGGAGTAAATGGGCTGGAACTTCGACGACATGTGGTCCTCGGTCGGTGAGCAAGTGCAGGGGCTGTTCGATGCGTTCGACGAGGAGACGCGCGAGGGCGGGCTCGCCTCGCTCATGTCGCCGATCGACCCTTTCAACCGCTCGGCCGTTCTGACGCCCATCGTCGCCGCGGCTGGCGTCGTCGGTGTGGTGATGCTCTCGGGCATCGCGGTGGGCGCGATGATAACCACGGTTTCCGCGCTGATGGCGGTCTACTATCTCCTGACGGCCGTGTTCGGCTACGAGATCAGCTTCGCCGTCCCGGCGCAGCAACAGCGCTGATCACTCGACCTCTCGGCTTCATCTATCTGTCTGTGCGTGCACATCCAGGTGTGCGCCTTGTTGGCTGCGACGTCAGTCGAGGAGCGGCCAGTACAGGGCGGCAGTCAGGTTGAAGGCCAGCCAAGCCATCAGGCCGAGCAGAATGCCCGGCACGATCAGGTCGCGTAGCCGGAGATAGCCCGAGCTGTATGCGATCGCGTTGGCGGGCGTCCCGATCGGGAACGCGATCGCCAGTCCTGCGGGGATCGCGATCGTGGGCGCGATCGTCGACAGCACCACGCCCGCGTCGCGCGCCAGACCGAGCCCCACTGGCATCATGAGTGCAACGAAACCCGAATCGCTCATCGCTTCGGTGAGTAACCATGTGGTCAACGAGAGCGACACGATGATCGCTTGAGGCGAGTCGGCCCACAGCCCGATGGAGAGTTCGGCCAGCCAGCACGCCGCTCCGGACGCGTCGAGCGCCTTGCCGAGGCAGATGGCGCCGCCGTACATCAGGATGATCCCCCAGTTGACGTACTCCTCGACGTCGCGCCAGGCGACCAGACGCAGGCCGAACAGCACGACAACCGCCATGATTGCTACGTTGGCGAGCCCGAGCTCGTGGCCGAAGCCGACCCAGACGGCGACGGTTCCGATCATCACCGTTGCGATTTCCTTCTCCTCGTAGCGCATGCGTCCGAGCTTCCTGACACGCTCGGCGAGGACTTCCTCGGCCTGCGAGACGCTCTCGATGTCGACGGGGAACCAGCGTGTGATGACGAAGTATCCGGCGGCCAGCATGAGGACGACCGTGGGGAGCGCGTGACGCGTCCAGCTCAGAAAATCGAACGGCTGCTCACCGGTGATCTGCTCCAGAACGGCCAGTGCCAGCGGTGCCCGACCGCCACCCAGAAGGGTGGCCACGCCCCCGATCGTGGAGCCCCAAGCGAGCGCCACGAACAGCGCCTTGCCGTAGGAATGCCGGAACGGGCGCAGGCCGAGCACTGCCACGATCTCCGCCACGATCGGGAAGTTCATCGCGGCCACGGCGTGCTGGGACATCCAGAACGACATGAAGGCATTCAACAAGAAGATCGAGACTAGTAGCGACTTTGGCGAGCGGCCGAAGCGTTGCAGGAAAACGAGGGCCATACGCGTGGAAAGCCCCGATTTCATCAAGCAGGCGGCGAGGATGAACGCGCCGAGAATGAATAATACCGCCGAGTTCCCGAACAGGGAGTAGGCCTGTTCGGAGCTCATCACGCCAGTCAGTGCGATCAACGCGATCGCCAGCAGGCTGGTGATCATCAGCGGCAGGACGTTCAGCACCCAGTAGCTGACGCACAGCGCGAATACGGACAGCGCTTTCTGTCCCTCGACCGTGAGACCGTCCGGGGTCTCCATCGTCCAGATCGCCCAGAAGACGACGATGCCGACGGCGAGCTGCAGCACCCGGGCGGACCGGGACAGAATGGCGACCCACAGAGGCCGGGTGTCGACGACGACATCCATGCGAGCTACGCGAGTCCTACTGGAGGGGCTTCGGATGCTTGTCAGGCCAGGAGCGCGATTGCCGCGCAGTCTTAGAGTTGCGAGGAATCGAACGACTCGCCGACCCGCCTGACACGCAAACGTCGCCTCAGCTCGGAAAGCCCCCGCACCGCACGCCCACCGAGCTGGGATCGGTAGAAGCTGCTCACGGCGACATCCAATTTAGCATCCTCTCCCGCGAAATAGCGGAGCTTCGATGGGCGTGATCGCATAGCCGAGGTCGCGCACGTACTGGACATTGATGCGTGCCTCGCGAACCGCCGCATAGAGATGGGCGTACACAGGGCGACGTCCTCGGGTTCGGGGACGGGATGATCGACAGGCTGACGACGAGGTCGTTCCAGACGGTCCCGCTGGGGCAGATTCTCGCGGTGTGCTCGAGGGCTTCGTAGTAGCGTTCGCGTCCGACGAGCGTGCCCCGCCCGCGGCCCGGTTCACCTTGAGATGGACCGGGCTAAGCAAGGCGCACCCGATGATCCTCGTCCGCGTGGGCCCAGCCGAGCAAGAGTCCTATCGTCGAGGCGATCGCGTCGCAGGCCGCTACCGCGAGCATCGCGCGACGGGCTGCTTCGTCCGTCGGCTGTGCCGCTGCTGTGTCCGTCGATGGCTTGGCTGACGTGGCGAGGTCCTCGACGCGCTCGACCACGCCTGCACGCAGCTCTGCGCCGTCGACGCGGTACCATACGATCGGTGAACGTGCGTTCTCCAAACAGCCTTGCTGCTCGGCGGTGAGTCGGTCTTCGATGCCGACGACGCTACAGTTCGCGGATGCCGGATCTTTCGCGATTTGCAGCCCGGCGGCGCGGGCGTAGCTGCGGGCGAGTGCAGAGGCTGGACCATCGCCGACGACGAACACCGAGCTCGCCATCAGGCAGGCCTGACCAGTCGCGCCCAGCCCCGGGATGATGATCTGCCGCGAGAAGCGGTCGATGTCGGTGTTGGAGAGCGGGGCGCCGGTTCCCTGCGCGGGCCCGGGCGCGCGGCGCGTGGGGGATTCTCGCGCGCGCTTCACTCGATCACGTTCTTCTGGATCGGCTCGACCTTGACGCCTTGGCCGGCGATCCAGCGCGCGGCTTTCTCGATGACGCTCTCCTCGCCTTCGAGCTCCAGAGCCACGATGCCGATGTGGTCCGACACCGACGCTCCGCGAATGTTCGTGACGACGTCGAATTTCTTGCCGACCAGGTAGATGATCGGCTCCTTGATCTTTGCCTCGCTGTACGTGAGGTAGAAACGCTGCGTCGACATGGCGGAGCTCCGTCTCAGGCGTCGCCGAAACCGGACCATAGATTGGTGGTCAGGTAGCGGTCACCGAAGTCACAGAAGATCATCACGATGCAGCCCTGCTCGAGCCGCTGGGCCACTCGCAGGCCGGCGACGAGAGCCGCGCCACTGGACTGTCCGACCATGAGGCCTTCCTCCGCGGCCAACCTGTGGACTATGTCGTAGGCAGCCTCGGTGGACACGCCGAGCTTCACGTCGAGCTCTTCCTCGTGGTAGATCCCAGGGACGATCGAGCTCTCCATGTGTTTGAGCCCTTCGATCCCGTGGAACGCGTCGTCCGGCTCCACGCCGATCACCTGCACTTCACGATTCTGGTCCTTGAGGTAGCGCCCCGTTCCCATCGCGGTACCGCCGGTGCCGAGCGTCGCGACCAGGTGCGTGATGCGACCGTCGGTCTGGTTCCAGATCTCTGGGCCGGTGGTGAGGTAGTGAGCCTCCGGATTGGCCTCGTTGTAGTACTGATTCGGCTTGAAGTAGCGCTCCGGGTTGGCCTCGTGGAGCTCCCTGCACAGCAGCAGGGCGCCGTCGGACCCCTCGAGCCCGCTCGAGTAGATGGGCTTCGCACCGTAGGCGCGGATCACGCTCTTGCGCTCAGCTGAAACGTTCTCGGGCATCACCAGCTCGACCGGATAGCCGAGAGCGGCGCCGATCATGGCGAGCGCGATCCCGGTGTTGCCCGAGGTCGAGTCGATGATGGTCTTTCCGGGACGCAGCTCACCCGTGTCCAGGCCGCGGCGGATCATGTTCCACGCCGGGCGGTCCTTCACGGAGCCGCCGGGGTTGTATCCCTCCAGCTTCGCGAACAGGCGCACGTGCTCGGGCGTGTCGCCGCGCAGCCGCCGGATCTCCAGCATCGGCGTCCTGCCGATGAGCTCGAGGATCTGCGGAATGCGCTGGGCTGTTTTGGTCTCCGACATGTACGGGCGCCGCGGGCGGCGTGCGTCCGTCAGGCGCCGCCCGCGATGGCGAGCACGATCGAGACCTCGTCGCCGTCCTTCACCGGGGAGCCCAGGTTATCGAGAAAGCGGATGTCGTCACCGTTCACGTAGAGATTGACGAAGCGCCGTACCCTGCCGTCGGCCTCGCAGATGCGATCCTTCAGGCCGGGATGCTTCTGCTCGAGATCGTCGATGATCTCGCCGATCGAACCGCCGTCGGCCGGCACGGCCTCCTGCCCGCCCGTGAACTTGCGCAGCGGGGTCGGAATTCTCACCTGGACTGCCATCGGGACCCTCCTCGAAAATGTGTCATTATATGCGTCAGGGCCCGGAATCGCGCAACTCGGCGAGATCCCCGCGGGGCGTCACGCGACTCCGCGCTTGGCCTGCCGGACCTCGTCGGAGAAGCCCGCGTAGAGTTCGTCGAACTCGCCGAGCCGCGCGCCGATGAGGTGCGGCTCCTCGACGCTGTCCGCTACCGCCTCGAGCGTTTTATAGCCGTTGCCGGTCACGCAGATCACGATCGACTCGTCACGAGGGATCTTGCCCTTCTCGATCAGCTTCTTGGTGACGGCGACGGTGGTTCCGCCGGCCGGCTCCGTGAAGATTCCCTCGGTACGGGCGAGTAGCTTGATGCCCTCGACGATCTCACGGTCCGTAGCCGAGTCGCCCCAGCCGCCCGATTTGCGCACCGCGCCGAGCACGTAGTAACCGTCGGCCGGGTTGCCGATCGCGATCGACTTGGCAATCGTGTCGGGCTTGACCGGTTCGATCAGCTCGCTCTCGCGATGGATCGCGTTGACCACCGGCGCGCAGCCACTGGCCTGCGCCGAGTAGATCTTCCAGGGAGTGTCCTCGACGAGGCCGACAAGGACCATCTCCTCGAAGCCGCGCGCGACCTTTGGGAGGATCGTGCCTCCGGCGGTCGGGACGACGATGTGCCGCGGCAGCTTCCAGCCGAGCTGCTCCGCGACCTCGAAGCCGTAGGTCTTCGCTCCCTCGGTGTAGAACGCTCGGAGATTGATATTGACGAAGGCCCAGCCGTACTTGTCGGCGATTTCCGTACACAGCCGGTTCACGTCGTCGTAGGTACCGCGAATGCCGACCGTGGTGGGCGCATAGATCGCCGAGCCGAGAACCTTGCCCCGCTCGAGGTTGTCCGGGATGAAGATGAAGCATCGTAGCCCGGCCCGCGCCGCGTGCGCGGAAACCGAGTTGGCGAGGTTACCCGTCGACGCGCAGGAGACGGTGTCGAAGCCGAACTCGATTGCCTTGGTGATTGCTACCGACACGACCCGGTCCTTGTAGGAGAACGAGGGGTGATTGCAGGAGTCGTCCTTGACGTAGAGGTCCTTGACGCCGAGCTCCTTGGCAAGCCGGTCGGCGCGAACCAGCGGAGTATAGCCCGAGTAGAGCCCGATGTGCGGCTCGCCCTCGCAGGGCAGTAGCTCGCGGTAGCGCCAGAGGTTGGGTGGCCGCGATTCGATCTTCTCGCGGCTGATGTCGGCTGCGATCGCGTCGTAGTCGTACTGGACCTCGAGCGGGCCGAAGCAGAACTCGCAGACGTTGATGGGGGCGAGCTCGTAGCCCTCCCCGCACTCTCTGCACTTCATTCCGTTCAGGTAGGGCATGTCTCTTGCCTCCTGGGCTTATCGTCTTCGGTGTGGCGGCGAGTAGCCGGGCGATCGCAGACCGGACAGCCCGGCCGCGGATCGAAGTCGACCGAGCGCCAGCGCGCCCCCCTCAGCTCGTAGATGTGCATCCGGCCCGGCCGCCCACGGCCGGCCAGCGTCTCGAGCGTCGCAAGCGCCTGCATCGAACCGACGACGCCGGCCACGGGTGCGAGAATGCCCATGCGGCTGCACGACTCGGCATCGTCATCGCCGGAGCCGGAGGCGGCCGGGTCGGTGAGCACGGGGAATATGCAGGCCAGGCAGGCCGACGCACCCGGAGCTACCGACATCGTCTGCCCGCCCGTGCGCATGACGCCGCCGTAGACAAACGGCGTGCCGGTAGCCACGCAGGTCTGGTTGATGAGCAGCTTCGTGATTGGATCGTCGCAGGCGTCGATCACGAAATCGTGCTCGTCGACCAGTTGGCACGCGTTGTCCGCTGCGAAACGGGTATCGAGGTAGACGATATGCGTGTCCGGGAAGCGATGCTCGAGCGCAGCCGCGGCCGCGCGCGCCTTCGGTCGGCCGACAGCTTGGTTGTCGAACAGGATCTGTCGCTGGAGGTTGGACGTCTCGACGCGGTCGTCGTCGATGAGCGTGCACGAGACGCCCCCGTCGGCCGCGAGAATCTCCGCCGCAGGGCAGCCGAGCGCGCCGACACCCACGACGAGGATGCGTGGGGGGCGGCGGTCACCGGTGCTGGGGTCGTCAGGGTACAAAAAACTCTTCCTCTCGCGGACGGGCAAGGAAGAGGCTGTGTTGCGTTCCCTGCCTCATCGATCACCCCCTTTCTTTCCCGGGGCGTAGGATTTAGCACCTGGCACCCGCGGCCGGCTTGCCGGGAACCCGGGCCGGAGAGGCCGGGAATTCCCGCGTGCCGGAGCTGGCAGGTCGGTTGCTGTGGCTTCGCAGGGCCCAATCCCTCCACCACTCTTGATAAGGCTCGAAAAGGCTAACTCCTGATCCGCCGGGAGTCAAAGCGGCCGAGGCCCGCAGAGCGGGAGCGGGCCGCTTTCCCCGGCCGGCCGGGGCCGTTAAAAGCGGCGGTCATGGTCGCCCGGCCTTCTGAACCCATTGCGCTCGAGGGCGCGGTCAACTTTCGCGATCTCGGCGGACACCCGACCCTCGGCGGCCGTCGTGTCGTCCGTGGCCGCGCGTATCGCGCCGACGCGCTTCACCGGCTCGGTGCCACCGACGCGCCGGTGCTCGATCCACTCGGCATCGAGATCGTCTTCGATCTTCGCAGCCGGACCGAACTCGAGAACGATGGTGTCGGCGAGTTCGTCTCGGCGCGCCGCCACGTCCATGTTCCACTCGTCCAGGTTTCGTTGAGCCCGTTCGATGCGGAGCTGGATTGGCTGCAGATGAATCTCCAGGAGCGCTACGTGGAGATGCTCCAGCAGGGAGGGGGGACGATCTGCCGAGTCGTGGAGTGGCTGGCCGAGCCCGGTGCCGGCGCCTGCGTCTTCCACTGCACCGGGGGCAAAGATCGTACCGGCGTCGTGGCAGCCGTTATCCTCAGGGCGCTCGGAGTGCCCGACGAGGAGGTGGTCGCCGACTATGCCGTCTCGGAGCGGCACCTGCGCACGATCCTGCAATCCTACCGCGGCGAGCTCGAGAGCCGCGGCCTCGACGACGAAGCCATCGCGTATCTCACCTCGAGCCCGCCCGAGCGTATGCGCCACACTCTTGCGGAGCTCGACCGTCGATGGGGATCGACGCTGGGCTATCTCGAATCGATCGGCGTGGGGTGCGCGACCGTCGATGCGATGCGACGGAGTCTGCTGACGGACTGAGCGGGCCACGTCGCTCTCTCCGCCCGCTCACTCCAGCCCGAGGTTCTCGTCCAACACCGACTCGGCCGGGATCTCGACGATCTCGACACCGGAGTTGCGCTCGGGCGCGTCCGGGCCGTAGTCCTCCGTCGGTAGTCCGAGACGCTCGGCGCCGAGGATTGCGGCATCGCTGCTCGGGTAGAAATCGAGTATGTATCGGTAGCGGGCCAGTCCGGCCGTGACCTGGCCGATCTTCACGTAGTAGTCGCCGACGTAGAGCTCATGGCTGGCGAGCTTCTGCTCACACTGCCCCATGCGGTAGTCGGCGAGACGGCCGTAAATGGACGCGTGATAGCGTTCACTCACGCCGTCGAACTGGCGCAGGGCATTGTCGGTGGCCGACTTGTCTCGGTCGCGGGAACGAGCCTGGTCGAGGTGGCTCATGCCGATCGTGTACTCGACGAACGGTAGCAGGGGACTGGTCGGGTGCAGGCGCTCGAAGTCGGTGAACGACGCGACGGCCTTGTCGTAATCGCCGTTCAGATAGTAGGCTTGGCCGACACGCAGCCGGGAGATCTCCGAGAGCTCGGAGAAGGGGTACTGCTCGAGGAGCTCATCGTATCGCTGGCTCGCCAGGTTGAAGTTGCCGTGCTCGAATTCATTGTTCGCCTCGGCGTAGAGCTGCTGTTCACCGAGAGGCGGCGGGGCACCGCAGCCCGACAGGGCGAGCACTATGAGTGGGGTCAGCAGGAACGCCGGCGTGCTCGGCCGGCGGGGTCTGAGTCTTCGAGGCATGGTCAGCGGATTCTATCGCAGCGCGCCGACGGGTCCACATTCAGCGTGCGTTCGGGCGCGCGTGCGTCGCTGCGTCGCGCTGCGAGCTCCGCCGTCCGCCGCCGCCGGTCGGCTCGCGCGGTCGTCCGTGTTAGGCATGACGCGGCCACGCGGCGCGACTCCCTGTGTCAGGAAAGCGGCTCCACTTCATCGTCGGCAAGGGCGGTGTCGGCAAATCCACGCTGACGGCGGCGATGGCGCTCGCCGCCGCTACCCCCCGACGCCGCGTTCTGGCTGTGGAGCTTGGCGAGCCGGGCGGCCTGTGCCGGCTGTTCGAGCGCATCCCGAACGAGCCCGGTGCGCCGCTGGAGGTGCGACCGGGTCTCTCCATCGCGTACGTGGAGGGTGACACCGCGCTCTCGGAGTATCTTGAAATCGTGCTCCCGATCCGCAGGCTCCTGGCTGGCGTGTTCGCGAGCAAGATCTACCGCTACTTCGTGGCCGCGGCTCCGGGTCTCAAGGAGCTGATGACGATCGGCAAGATCTGGTTCGAGAACCAGAAGACGGGGCCCGAT
>SPBQ01000166.1 GCA_004525875.1 Myxococcales bacterium | reverse complement strand
GGGCCGGAGTCGACGAGCAGGATGTCCGGGTCGCCGTCGGCGTCGTAGTCGAGGAACGCTGCGCCGCCGCCCATCGTCTCGGGCAGCAGTTTGTCGCCAGCCGCACCGTTCGAATGAACGAAATCGATTCCCGCCGCCCGCGTGATGTCGACGAACGGCAGCGCGGGAATGGAGATTGCTTCCTGATCGGTCCGCACGTCCGGTGCGACGATCTGCGATTCGAGGACGGGTACGGGCGGCTTATCGCGCTCCAGGACTGCGAAGACGGCGATGGCCACCATCACGAGACTCGTCGCGAGCGCCGCCGACCAGCGTAGCCCGCGGCGGATCGCGCGGTCGTCGGTTTCCTCGCTGGCGTGCTGCGGCCTTTCAGGCCGATTGCGATCACGATCCATCGGCGCTCATGGATGAATCGTCGCAGTGTCGCGCTGCAGATCGTAGATCACGACGGCTTCGGCGGCATGGTTTGCGGCAGGATTGTCGCGACGGTGGATCGCCACCGCACGATCGCGAGCGTTGTCATCAGGCTTGTAGCGCGCGTGCAGCGACCGGTGCGTCGCGGTGCGCTCCGGGTCGCCGAGCTCCTCGTGGTTCAGCGCGAGATTGTAATGGGCGCTGACGTTCTCCGGATCGATCTCGAGCACGCGCTCGAACCAGCCCAGCGCTTCTCGCAGGAGCGCTTCACGGCGGGGGCGAAGGTCCTCGCCGCGCACCTGTCGGGCGCGCTCGATCAGCGTCTGTCCGAGCTCGTTCAGCAAGCGGTAGTCGAGCGCGAAGTCGAAGCCGCGCCGTCGCGCGTCGGAGAACGCGGTTCTCGCCAGCGCCCGGTACACGTCCGCCGCCTCCTCGAGCTCGCCGCGTTCCTTGTATACTCGGGCGGACAGCCAGCCGACCGTCCATGGCGTGGCTGGCGGGTCGTGCTCGGCCGCGCGCTTCAGCGCCCCGGCGGCGTCATCGAGCCGCCCTTCCTTGAGATACCCGCGCGCCAGGTTCGTCGCCCCCTCGGCCCGGCCCATTTCCTCGACGACGGCGAAGGCGTGTTCCGCCTGGCGGAGCTGCCCGCGGCCGGCTCCCCTGGCGCTCTTTCGCAGAAGTCCGATCCCGTAGTCGTTCCAGCGCTGCCACTGCGGTTGTGGCGACGGCGCGCTCTCGCCCGTTGCGGCGGCCGTCCGAGCGAGTCGTGCTCCGCCCTCGGTGACGGGGAAGACGACCGTGTCGGTCGCTACGGTCGTGATCGGCAAGTCGTTGCCCGTGAAGCGATCGCCCATGAAGTGGCGCACGAAGCGCGTATCGAACTTCCGGTAGCGAAGGCTTGCTTCGATCGCGATCTCACCGGTCACGTCGCCGGGGACCTCGAAGGCGTAGTGGACCGTGTCGGCCGCGCCGGGCGGGATCTGGTTGTCGTAGAGGGGGACGAAGATGTCCTGCGCGTTGCGACGATCGATGCGGCGCCCTTCGCGATCGAGCACGTAGGCGTTGACGAAGTGCGACCAGGGGTCGACCTCGTCGTCCCTGCTGAGCGAGCCGCTCCTGCCGATCACTCGTGATCCGCTCGCGACGGTTACATCGAGCCAGACCTCGTTCGAATCGGCCGTTCCCTGAGTGAACACGTGTCCGAGCGTCAACGTGCGCAGCACCACCTCCAGAAGATAGCGTCGGCCCTGTTCCAGCGCAGGTACCGTCGGTCGCAGTGGAGCCGTCAACGCGCCCCCGACGTCGCCATCCTCGCGCAAGCCGAAGATGTCCACCCGGACCGAGCCCTCGAGGAAGTCCTGGTGCATCTTGATCACGCGGTCGGGCATACCCTCCAGGTAGGGGATCGCAGTGTTCGCACCTCGAAAGGCATGATCGTGAACCTCGAGCGTGCGCGAGCCGTCGAAGTACGCGGCGCCGAAGTCGCTCGATGCAGTGAGCGGCATGTGACAGGCGCTGCACGTGTCGATCGCTTCGTCGGGATAGTAGAAGCTCGCGACGCCGTGTCCGGACACCCCGCTCAATAGATACGAGTCGTAGTGGTTCTGTCCCCGTAACCACCTGAATTGTTGAGCTCTTCGGGAAGATGGACCTTGTGGCACAGACCGCAGAACTCGGCCTCGCGGTGGAAGGGCTTGAGGTAGGTGCGCTTGTGGAAGGCTGGCTTGGCCTTCACGAGCTGGCGGTTGCTCCAGCCGAGCGAGCGGCTCTTGCTGTAGGCGAACGGATACTGAGCGGGCGCCCCGATCGTGTAGTCCGCGTTCCCTCGCGGGCTGTTGATCTGCGTGATCGCGTGGCACGAGGAGCAGGTGATTCCGGCCATCGCGGTCGGATCATTCACGTCGTCGAAGTCGGTCGCATCGAACGCGCCCGAGAACAGCGGCACCGGATCGTGACAGCCGGCGCAGAAGCGGGAGGCGTCGACGTTGCCGTCGCGCTCGAGTGCCACGGCGCGCGTTTCCAGTACCGAGAACCGGTAGGCTGGGTTGTTGAACGAGCTGAAGCGGTGCGCGCTGTGCTCCCACTGCGAATGAACGTCGGCATGACACTCCGCGCAGTACTCGTCCATCATCAGCGCGCCGGCGGGGATGAGCTGATCGCCGACGGTTCGTGCCAGCGACGGAGCGAAGCGAGCCTGCACCGAGGGCGGCTCATAGCGCGAGACAGGTGCCCGTTGCCGAGCATTGACCGCGACGACGGCCAGCGCGGCGCAGGCGGCCACGCCCGCCCACGACAGTCCGACCTTCCAGCGGATCCTCGGCCCCGCGAGCCGATGCAGAACGAACAGCCATGCGACCCCGATCGGTATGGCGACGTGCAGCCAGTAGGCGATCGATCGTAGGGCGGGGTCGCGGACCTCGAAGAAATCGAAGCGCGTGAGCAGCAGGCCGCTCGCGATCAGCAGCACCACGGCGGTGAGCAGCGCGTAGCCCACGCGCGCGGCGAGCCATCGTGGCCGACGCCGTGCCTTGCGTGCGTGGAGGGTCGCGAACACCAGCGCGCACGGCGCGATCGTCAGACCCATCACCAGGTGGAGCAGGAACATCCACGGATAGAGGGCGTCCTGGTGGCTGCGCCCGGTGGACCACTCGAGCGCCGTGACGACCGAGAGGTAGACGGAGTTCACCGCCAGCAGGCTGAAGAGCCCGAGGACCACGAACAGGAGGCGCCGCAGTCGCGGCCCGACGACCGGACCGTCGGGTTTCACGGCGCGAGGGTCAGTGCCCGCCCGCATGTCGGTTGTTGTAGCGGGCATGGAGGCGATCGCGATCGGTGCTCGCCACGCCGGCGGTCGGCAGTGGATCGACGCTGCCGCCATCCCTGGTGTACAGGTCCATGTCCTTGGCCCAGCCGTGCGCGTCGATGACGATGTAGCGTGTCCACCCGGCCGGCGGTTCGCCGGCGATGGCCTCGAACTCGAAGTGAATCTCCTCGCCGGGTCCGATGATCGCCAGCGCGTCGTCGGTCGCGCGAACCAGCTCCTTCGCGTCTCCGAACGCGGTATAGGAACCGGCGAAGGGGCGTGTATCCCAGAACGGCGCACGCGCGTCGTAGTCGTAGCGTGGCTGTTTCTGCGGCCCCTTTGCCGTCGCCGGGAAGCCTGTGCGTCTCACTTCGGCGGCCACCAGCGCCGGTACGTGTCGTCGAAGCTCCGCCGGCGCGGGCTCGGCGTACGCGATCGAGATGCGGTCCCAGTAGATCTCCTCGTTGGTTCGAAGTCGCAGCGCCGAGATGTCTTGGTCGAGACCGGCGAGCGCGATCGTCATTCGCTTCGGCATTCCGGCGGGATAACCGAAGCCCTCCAGTAGCCGCACCCAGTGCCCGTCCTTGCGCCTCACTTCGAGCGTCGGCGAGCGGTAGTCGGCGCCGGCCTGCCACGCGGCAAACCGCGTCTGGGAGTACGGGTACTCGATCCAGCCGTCGGCCAGGAGCACGGGATGTTCGGCCGCTCCGGCGAGAGTGTCGCCACCGGTCTCGGACAGCGTGACGGTCAGAACATGATCGGCTACGAGGCGGCCGATGAAGCGTTCGTCGAGTGGCCCGATGGGCGCGCCCGACGCATCGGCTTCGCGTACGGCGTCGGTGACGTCCTCCCCCCGATCGTTGATCGCGCTCACGGCGACGCGCTCGCGCCGGAAGAAGAACGGCTCGCCGGTAGGCTCGGAGCCGGCGACCCGCGCGCGCTCATCGAGTGCCATGCGCCAGTCCGGCGGAAGGTCGTAGGCAACCAGGCGCACGGAGTCGACGTAGGTGATCTCCTCCATGGCCTGCACGATCTTCAGCCGGTAGCGGCCGTCCTGCGCGCGTAGCGCGTCGGGGGGGAGCACGAGCTTCTCCCACGACCGCGGCTCGGCGTAGAGATCGCGGCCGACGGCGTAGCCGAGCCCGCCCACGCCCATGATGTCGGTGACGAACTCGTAGCGCTCCCCGTTCCACGCGAACAGCAGCGGACAGCTCGAGAGTTGCCGCTGCTCCTCGGCGATCCGGTGTAGCTGCCCGGCGTCGAGATCGATCTCGGTTTGATAGACACCGTCGGACCAATCGATGGCGACGAAGTCGGCGCGGTCGGCACCGGCCAGTCCGACCGCGACCGGGGTGAGGCTCTGACCTGCCGTCGAGGTCTCGCGAAACGTCGTCGCTACGCTCCAGTTCGACCCGCTGCGTGCGGCCAGTCGCGTGCCGATGCCCGATGCGTTCGAGCGCGTCGCCGCGGCCGCATCTTCGCGCCCGGACAGCTCGATGGCGGTGAAACGATGGCGGCCTTTGCCGGGCAGCCACAGCCAGAGCTCGCCACTGCGATCGATCGCGACAACGGCGGGACCCCTCTCGTGATCGAGTGCGACCGTGGTCCAGGCGGCCAGCGCGGTGTCTCCCGCCGGCGTCGTTACGTGGATGCGCTCGAGCTGCCGTCCGTCGGTCCCGCTGGCGACCCAGGCCCCGCCATGGTTGTAGAGGATGGCCGGTGTGCCGCTGCCGGTGACGTCGGCGAGCGCGAGGACTGCATTCTGGCCTTCACCCAGCTCGCCGGTATTGCCGAGTCGTCGCGGCTGCCAGCGACCTTCATCGGAGGCCGTCCATAGCTTCAGGTCACTGCTCGCATCGACCGTGAAGATCTCCGTGGTGCCGTCGGCGTCGATGTCGCCGGCCACGGCGGCATCGATTGTCGAGCCGGTGAACTCCTCGAAGCCGGAGGCCTTGTGGTAGTTCCAGCCGAGATCGTTCAGGTAGACCTCGTGCGGCGGCTGCTCGTTGATCACGACGATGTCGGCGTCGCGATCCTGGTCGAGATCGGCGATCAGCACCTGACGTGAGGCGTCGTTGTCGCCCGCGAGCCCGCTGGTCACGGCCAACGGCCGGAACGTGCCGTCGAGGTTGTTGCTCAGTAGCTCGTTGGGGCCGTCGGCGTTGACCAGGAAGATGTCGAGGTCACCGTCGTGATCCGCGTCGAACAGTGCGCCGTCGATCGTGTCCAGCGACCCGCCGTCCGCTTGCGCCACGAGCGTCACGTTCTCCCAGTGGTCGGGGCTGACCTGACGCCAGAGCTGGTTCCGTCCACTGCGACATAAGTAGACGTCGGTGAGCCCATCGTCGTCGAAGTCACCCCACAGGGGAGCGTTCACGCCGTCGACCAGCGTCAACGGGTGCCAGCTTACGGCCTCGAACCCGCCATCGTCCTGCTGCTTGAAGAGAAG
>SPBQ01000075.1 GCA_004525875.1 Myxococcales bacterium | reverse complement strand
GCCCACTCAAGCCCGCGCAACGGGATGATCAGCGCCGCCGTCGGCGGCGACTCTCGGCAGCGAGCACTTACATCGCACCTAGAACCAACGCCGGACCGATGCCTTGTAGTCCGTGTAGAGGCTTCCGAATTTCTCTTCGAGGTAGGCTTCCTCGTAGCGGATGGCGATCAGATAGATCACGAGCCAGACGACGGGGACGAACACCACGACCCAGAGGCGTTTGGCCACCGCCACGCCGATCCCCGCCTGCAGCAATCCCATCGAGACGTACATCGGGTTCCGGGTGAAGCGATAGACGCCGGTCGAGATGATTTCCGGCGTGCCCAGCCAGGGCTTCGGATCCTGCCCCGTGCGGCGAAAGAGCCCGACCGCGCCCACCATCAAGAATACTCCCAGTCCGAGCAGCACAGCCGCCAGGCCGTAGCGCAACATGCCTTCCAAAGGGATCCGCAGCGGCAGGACCGAGAGATGGATCACGATCCCCAGCGCCAGTGCGATCAACGGGACGAAGGGCGGCGGAAAACGAACGGCCGCACCGTCATTCGATTCTGCTTCAGTGCTCATGCGCGAATATTCGCATAGTCGAATCGAATTGTTCAGTCGCCGATCGTCGAGAGAACCTCCATGACCGCCCGACGTTCATCGCAGAGCGAGCACTTACGATCGAGCTGGATCGCGTAGGCAGTTATCTAGTCACGACACGCTCGATTTCGTCGAGGCTTTTCGTCCCTCATCCCGGACACCCAAAAGCCTGCCAGTAGGGAGCGCAGTGGAGCTCACGTGAGCGTGTTCTGGGCGCTAACGGGGGCGGACCATCGGCGGAACGCACATCGAAGGCGAAATACGCCCATAGTCCCCCCTCTTGCGGGGGCGATACGATTGACCGTAGATTTCCGTTGAGTAGGATTACGTCGTGCTTTACGGCGTCAAGAGCTCGTTTCCGCCCCCCGCCGTGCTCGACCGCTGGCTCCTGATCATCGCGGCGGCGTTCGTCGGCGTCATGTCGACTGAGGCCCTTCTGTACATCTGCGGCCTCGACGAGAGCATCTTCGTCCTGCGCGCCCTCGGCCTCGTCTCCGAGACCGGATACATGAACGCCGGCGGCTTCTGATCGCGCGCCACTGGAACCGCTACCACCGCCCACTCGTGAACCCTGGAGTGCTTCGAACGGGCACACCACGGCGCCCGGATGACCTGAGTGTCACGCTCTCGCGATCGGCCGCGACGGTCCGGCTGTCGATGACCCCGACCATCTAGCGGTAGTATCTGCACTCAGCCATCGGGGTTCCCCTCAGGTGGCTCTCGTACTGGACGTGGGTGTGAGGCTCAGCGGAGTTCGGCCGCGATGGCTACGGCACAAGCCACCGCGACCAGTGCGAGCACTATTGCCGTCCCGCCGAACAGGCGAGCTGAAGCTCCTAGCCGATTCATGACGACACGAGCGTAGGCACGGTGGCAGCACTATCGAAATAGCGACTTCTACCTGGCCGGGTACGTAGTCGTCCCGTTGGAACACGCGATCTGAGCCGCGGGCGCTCGGCCTCCAGCTACGCGATCCAGTTAAACACAAACACGATCACGACGAACGCGGCGATGAGTGCGGCGGCTTCTACCATCGTTAACCACCCCTCGTAGCTGGCCGTGGGGCACGGCGGAGGACTCCACGCCTACCCCTTGCGTGAAGCCCCCGCCTACCTGTGAACTCCGAGCCGGTATTGCCAGCACCGCCGTCATCCTCCGGGCGGGTGGCTTTCGTTCACAGGAGCAATCCAGCCACGGGATTGCTGTCCCCGATGCGACGGATGCAGACGTCGCATGAGAGACGCTGTGAATGCGACAGCAGTGTTGCGAGATGTATCGGACCTGAGGGGCGTCCGGAATACGTCGGGATCGTCGGGACCACCGGTGAAGTAGCGGGCCTCTTCCGTGAACGAGAGAGGCCCGCGTGTTTCATCGTGAATGTAGCGAGTTACTTCACCAGCTCGATTTCGGTCGGACGCCACTTCTTGGTGAAGAAGGATTCGAGCGGGCTGTAGAGTCGCAGGATCGTGAACCAGCCCTTCTCCGGATCCGTCTGGATCCAGTTTCCGGCGTTCACTCCGTCCGGCTTTTTCGGGCCGAAATAGACGGCGGTCTCAGTCGGTCATCGCTACAGCCCGGGCGAATGCCTCGGAGGGTGTCAGCCAGCCGAGGGTCTGTCGAGGACGCCCATCAAGCTCTGCCGCCACTGCCTCTAGGTGGGCCGTGGTGTGGACCGACAGATCGCTCCCTTTGGGAAAGTATTGTCGGAGCAGACCGTTGACGTTTTCGTTGGAGCCGCGCTGCCAGGGGCTATGCGGATCACAGAAGTAGACCTGAACGCCCGTATCGATTGTGAATCGTGCATGCTCGGCCATCTCCTTGCCACGATCCCAAGTGAGCGAGCGCCGGCGTAGGCATGGGCATGGCATTGCGGGCCGCGGGGCCAGCGACTTCCTGGCGGCAAGGCGCGCGCTCAACTTACCGCCTGTTTCGTCCCAAAGTCCCGATTTCCGACTGGAATGAGTCAGGGCGCCGTTAGGCTGGCGCACCCTCGACGATGCCGAGGTCGCTCGACGTGTTTCGTGCCGACGTGAGAGTGAACCCGCCGGCGTCGAACAGCTGGCGGAACTCCGCTTCGGTGCGTTCGCGGCCCGTGACGTTGACGAGCATGTTGAGGTCGCTCAGCGTACCCTGCCGAGTCAAGAAGTCGTTGTCCGTGATCCGCTCGGGTAGCACGCGATCGAAGACCAGGAGACGGCCGGCGGGCGGGATCACGGCGCGGATGTTGCGCAGGATCTTCGTCGCGTCGTCGTCGTCCCAGTCGTGAATGATCCATTTCAGGACGTATGCATCGCCCCCGGCCGGGATGGACTCGAAGAAGCTCCCACCCACCAGCCGGCAGCGAGCATCCACGCCGCGCTCGGCAATCACTGGCCGCGCGGTCTCCACGACGTGCGGCTGGTCGAAGAGAATGCCGTGTGCGGCCGGTGCAGCGGCGAGAATCGTCGAGAGCAGCCAGCCCTGGCCGCCACCCACGTCGACGATGGTACCAAAGCCGGAGAAATCGTAGGCATCGACGATCTCCCTGGCGAGCCGCACCGTGCCTTCCGTCATCACTCGATTGAAGAGCGCGTTCATCTCGGGATCGCGCTGCATATAGTCGAACAGCTCGGCGCCGTGCACCTTCGAGAACGCCGTCTCGCCCGTCTGGATGGTGTGCAGCGTCTCGCCCCACGAGGTCCACCAGACCGGGCCGCCGTACATGAGCGTCAAGCCGCGCAGACCCGGAGTGTCCTCTCGCAGCATGTCGGAGAGGTCGGTCTTCTCGAAGCGCCCGTCATCGCGTTCCGCAACCACGCCATGCGCGGCCAGCGCGCGCAGAAGCCGCCGCAGTGGATCCGGCGCAGCGCCCGTCGCCCGAGCGAGGTCCTCGGCGGACAGCGGTCCAGAAGCGAGGAGGTTCGGAATGCGCAGGGACACAGCCGCGTACAGAGCGGCGGTCACCCAGCTGCCCCTGATCATCGTGAGGAGCTACTGCACGTGAGCTGGGCTGCTCATGGTGAGGACCGATTAAGCTTCCGCGACCCGTGGGGTCAAGGCGCCCGCGGCCGCGCCCTGCCGATGAGCAGATACGCTACTCGAGCCCCGCCTCGCCCGGGGCATCGTTGCGGCGCGCGTCGATCTCGGGGCGCAGGACACCGAAGTAGTTCTGCATCAGATCCAGAGACAGATCGGGCTGGACACGGCGCCCTTCGACGATCGCCGTGCGCGCCTTGGAGAACTCCTCGAGCGTATAACGATCAAAGTGCTGCAAGCCGAGTCGATACAAACTCCACTCCTTCAGGCTATTTGCGTATCTATGATGCCTATCCGGCCTGAAGTCGCCGCCGTGGATGGAACCGGCGCTGGTCGCGCCGCATCGAAGCAGACGGTATAGGGGAAGGCGTGGCCGACGACACCGACAAGCGGCTGTTCACGCCCGGCCCGCTGACCACCAGCCCGACGGTCAAGGCGGCCATGCTGCGCGACCTCGGATCGCGCGACGACGAGTTCCTGACCGTCGTCGCCGGTATCCGAGCGTCCCTGCTACGCCTGGCCGGCGTCAGCGTGGCGCTCGGCTTCGAGGCCGTCCCCGTGCAGGGCAGCGGCACGTACGGCGTCGAGGCGACGATCACGACGGCGGTCAGTGCCGACGACGGCAGCCTGCTGGTGGGATCCAACGGAGCGTACGGTGATCGCCTGGTTCGCATCGCCGAGACCGCCGGCATCCGCGTCGAGGCGGTCCGCACGTCGGAAGACCAGCGCGTCGAGGCCGCCGCGCTGGAACGCGCGCTCGAGAGGACGCCGTCACTCACGCACGTCGCCGTGGTGCACTGCGAGACCAGCAGCGGCATCGTCAACGACGTCGACGCGATCGGCGCGATGTGCCGGCGCACCGGACGATGCTTCATCGTCGATTCGATGAGCGGATTCGGCGCGCTGCCCGTCGACCTGGAAGCCGCTGGCATCGACTTCCTCGTCTCCTCGGCCAACAAGTGCATGCAGGGCGTGCCGGGGTTCAGCTTCGTGCTCGCGCGTCGCGCCGTGCTCGCGGGCTGTGCCGGACGCTCGCCGAGCCTCAGCCTCGACCTGCACGCGCAGTGGCGCGGTCTCGAGGACAGCGGGCAGTTCCGCTTCACGCCGCCGACGCACGCGATGCTGGCGTTCGCGCAGGCGCTGCGCGAGCTCGACGCCGAGGGAGGACCGGAGGGGCGCGGACGCCGCTACGCGGCGAACCAGCGCCGACTGGTCGCGGGTATGCGGGCGCTCGGACTGGAGACGGTGCTGCCGGACGCGCTGCACGGGCCGGTCATCACGACATTCCGGTTCCCGAGCGACGAACGCTTCGCGTTCGAGACGTTCTACCGGTGCCTGTCCGAACGGGGCTTCGTCATCTACCCGGGCAAGCTCAGCAAGCTCGACTGCTTCCGCATCGGGACGGCCGGCCACCTGTTCGAGGCCGACATCGACGCGCTGCTCGCGGCGATCGCCGACGTGCTGGCCGAGATGGGACTGGAGAGCATGGGCCCGTCGTGAGCGAACCGAGTCCGCGCGCGGCGTCTTCAGACGCCGCCGTCGAGCCAGCGGCGCAAGCGATCGACGGCCTCGTGAGGCTTCATCGTCGGGCGCGGTAGCTCGTGGTCGGCGCGGGGCTTGGTACGCACGTGGATGAACGTCGGGCCGACATCGGCGGTGGAAAAGGCGCGCGACAGCTCGGACTCGTTCGCGGCGCGTACGACACCGCAGTAGCCGCAGACGCTGGAGACGGCGGCCAGGTCGACGGAAGAGGAGATCGTCGCCACCGCGCCCATGCGCATGAGCATCGCGCCGTCGCCGTCGATCACGACCGTGCGGCGCTCCGGGCGCGCGATCGCCAGACCGAGCCCCATGCTCGACGCGCAGCCCATTGAACCGACCATGTAGAGCTGGTTCGGACGGTCGACGAGCGCGTACAGCGCGCGGCCGGTGAACCCGGTGGTGGCGAGCAGCGCGGCGTCCGGTTCGAGCGCCACGCCGCCGGCCGGTTGTGCCCGGCGGGGCGTGTGCTAGACAGACGCGGCGGGCTGAGCCAGCCGCGCGAGTCCATGATCGACGTCGACGCCGTCCTGGCAGGGGAGCTCGAGCAGCTCGACCTGGACTCCTTGCGTCGGCAATACCTCGAGCACGACGAGTTCCTGTACGTCGAGAACTTTCTGCCGCGCGCGCTATTGGACCCGGCGCTGCAGGAGCTCGAGCAGCTCGTCCGGTACTCGCATCGCAACTACATACCGCGCCACAAGAAGGGGGGCAGCGTCGATTTCGACACGATTGAAGGCATGGCCCCCACGATCCGTGACCTCTACCTGAGCCCCTCGTTCCTGGAATTCGTCCGCGCGCTGGTAGGTGCGCCGGCCGACCTGTGCCCCGACAGCGATCTGCACCGCTGCGCACTCTACTGCTATACGGAAGCCGGGGACCATATCGGCTACCACTACGACACGTCGTATTACCAGGGCAGCCGGTACACGGTGCTGCTGGGTTTGAGAGACCGCTCGAGCGCACGCCTCAGCTGCAAGCTGCGCACGCGCGATCCGAACCGCGAGACGATCGGGTTGGAACTGGCCACGCCGCCGGGCTCGTTGGTGCTGTTCAACGGCGACAAGGTGTTGCACGCGATAACGCCGATCGCCGAGGGCGAAGAACGTTTTTCCCTCACGATGCAGTACGTGACGGACTCCACGATGCGGCCACTCCTGCGCTTCGTCTCGGACATGAAGGATGCCATCGCCTACTTCGGCTTTCGAAAAGTCTTCGCTCGCCGCCCGCGCACGCCGTGAACCCTCCCCCTGTTCGCTTCAGCACACGGTTTGCCTCCCGAAACTCACGGCTATATCTTTCGACGGTTCAAAACGGGGGATGCCGGGGCAGTGGTCACTGCGCGCCCCGGCACCGAACGCCGACACGGGCACCACGTCGGGTTGTGCACCGTACGCAGAGTGAGTCTCGAGGATAGTATGGAGAGGGTCCGGTCAAGCGATGTCATCGCTTCGTAGGCGACTAGCTGAACCCGGACCGGTACTGGTCGCGGGGGCGCATAGCGCGCTGACGGCGAAGCTGGTCGAGGAAGCCGGTTTCGACGCGATCTGGGCTTCGGGATTCGAGATCAGCGCCGCGCGCGGCGTTCCCGATGCGAACATCCTGACCATGGTCGAACAGCTCGACGCTGCTCGCCACATGGTCGCGGCCGTGTCGATCCCCGTCATCGCCGACTGCGACGGCGGCTTCGGGAACGCCATCAACGTTGACCGCATGACGCGTGAGTACGAGCAGGCCGGCGTCGCCGGGATCTGTCTCGAAGACAACGTCTTTCCCAAGCGTTGCAGCTTCTACGTCGGAGTGCGGCGCGAGCTGACGCCGATCGACGAGCACGCCGGCAAGATCCGCGCGGCGATCAGCGCCCGTTCCAGCCGGGACACCCTCGTCATTGCACGCACGGAGGCGCTGATTGCCGGCTTCGGCATGCATGAGGCCGTGTCGCGTGCGCACGCCTACGCCGACGCGGGTGCCGACCTGATCCTCGTCCACTCCAAGGCCGACACGGCCGACGAGCTGGAAGAGTTCTCGAGGCGCTGGCATCGGCGCGTGCCGCTGGTATGCGTGCCGACCTGCTACAAGCACGCTTCGGCCGACGAGCTGGACGCGCTCGGCTTCAAGGTAGTCATCTTCGCCAACCATGCGCTGCGCGCGTCGGTCCAGGCCGTTCAGACGACGCTCGCCGCGCTACGCGCAGAGCGCAGGCCCGCGGCCGCCGATCCCTACATCGTACCGATGGAGGAGATCTACCGTCTGGTGGGCGTGGACGACCTCCGGTCACGCGAGCACGAGTTCTTGCCGGCCAACGCCGAGAACATCCGCGCGGTCATCCTGGCCGCCGGAGCCGACAACGGGAACTTGCTACCGCTGACCGAGGACAGGCCCAAGTGCATGCTCGACGTGAAGGGGCGCACCATCCTCGACCGGCAGATCGAGATTCTCAACAGCTTCGGCATTCGCGAGATCGCCGTCGTGCGCGGATATCGCAAGGAGCGCGTGAACCTGCCGAATCTGACGTACTTCGACAACGATGAGTTCGCGAGCACGGGTGAGCTCGAATCGCTGTTCGCCGCGCGCGAGTTTCTCGATGGTCGCACGCTCATCCTGTACGGCGACATTCTCTTCGAGAAGCATGCACTGGAGCGACTGCTGCGAAGCCACGCGCCCATCACCGCCGTCATCGATCGGTCGTGGGTCGATCACCGCGGTGCGACCCCGCTGCCCGGCGCACCGGACCTGGTGCGCCTGCGAAACCACGAGCCGTCGGTCGCCCGCCAGCTCAGCATCGACGTCACGGCCACGGTGACCGAGATTGCACGTTCTCTCGATCCGCACGACGCCGACGGCGAGTTCATCGGCATGATGATGCTCGCGCCCGAAGCCACCGCTCGCGTTTGCGAGCTGTGGGACCGCGTGAGCACCGCGGCGCCGGCGACATTCCACGAAGCCGACAGCTCACGCCGCGCAAGCCTCACCGATCTTCTCTCCGCGCTCATCGCCGACGGCGAAGAGGTGGCCGCCGTGGAGATCTACAAGGGCTGGATGGAGGTCGACTCGTTCGAGGACTACCGTCGCATGTGGGCGGACGCGCCCTGAGCCTCGGTGCGCGCAGGCCACATGGAAGCGCGGGCATGAACCTACCCGCCGTGCTGATCGCCGATCCGGCGACGGCCAGGCTCGAGATTGCCGGTCTCTCGCTGCTCGAACGCTTGCTGGTGACGCTGCACCGGGCCGGCTGCGCGCCGCTGACGATCGTGGCGCAGCAGCAGCTGCCGACCTTTCAACGCGTGGTACCGCTCGGCATCGACTACGCGATCGTGGATCAGACACCGGCGCTCGCACAGGAGACGCTCGTTGCGGATACGAGCAACCTCGTTCCGATCGACGACGCGCGGCGAACCATCGAAGCCGGCG
>SPBQ01000285.1 GCA_004525875.1 Myxococcales bacterium | reverse complement strand
GCGCTCAGCGCCTGGATGTGTCTCTCCAGCTTCCTCAACGGCCTCGATCTCGAACGCATCGCCGGCGACTACGCCTCGCTGCTCTAGTCTTCCGTCGTCAGTGCGTGGTAGGCGTCGAGCAGCCGCATCACGCTGGCGCACACGGTGGCGGTAATGCCCACCCGATTGCGGGCCAGCAATGCCTGGTTGATCTCCAGTTCGAATCCCAGATATGCGTCGGTGGAGTGGAGCCGCCGCAGGTGGCGCGTGAGCCCGTCGTCGGCGCCGTTGTAGGGGTAGTTGCGGCGCACACGCAGCACCGGATCGAGCGCGCGCAGTTCGGCCCGCCAACGTCGGGCCAGCGCACGCTCGCGCGTACGGCGAGCGTCGTAGAGGATGCCGACGTCGGCGTTGCGCGTACGTTCGTGCAGGCGCGGCGTGAAGCTGTGCACGGCGATGTGCACGACCGGCCGTCGCCGGCGGCGCAAGCAAGCGTCGATGGCGCTCTCGACGGCGCGTATGTGCGGGCGGTGGTAGCGGGCGATCAAGCTCTGGCGGTCCTCGTCGCGGAGCTCGGAGACGAAGCTGGAGAACAACCTGGCGTTGCCGGGCGAGCGGTTGAGATCGATCAGCAGCCGCGAGATCGTGCCGTGATAGAGCGTCACCCCGAGTCGGCGCGCCAGAGCGCGAGCCAACGCGAGCGCGCCGGGATCGTAGCCACGGTGGCCACGAAGCGCCGCGACGGCACGGGAGCCGGCGAACAGATGCCGGTAGCGTGCGGGGATGTGGTTGCCCGCGTGCTCGCAGGTGACGACCAGCGCGGGCGGCGTACTCACGGCTCGGGAACGAAGGAAGTGCCCCGCGCCAGGCACTGCGCGAGTTCGGCGTACACGGCCCGCAGCGCGTCGTGGTCGGGATCCGTGCCTGCCGCGCGCGCGATACGCCGGGCGAGACAGCCGTGCGAGACGATGACGTCGAGCGCAGGCGGCCACTCCGCGTAGTCGGGCTCCGTTGCCAGCGTCTGCTCGAGGAGATGGCGCCACAGATCGCGCGCGCGCGCCGTGCCCTGCTCAGGCCAGCCCAGCGCACGCAGATAGTCGCGGTCGCCGATCATGCACTCGTCGGCGTCGCGGACACAGGCGTGCAGGATCTCGCAGAGGTCCTCCAGTGGCCAGCTCCGCTGGCGGGCGTGGTCGCAGGTGCGCTCCTCGACGAGTAGTCGCACCAGTGCGGTCACGGCGGCGGCGACGGCGAGATCGGCGCGCGGGTGCTCCTGCGTGTCGAGTGTACGGATCTCGATCGCCATGCGGTCGAAGCGCGCGATGCAGCCGCGGGCGTTGAGCCACTCGTGGCGCAGGATCCCCTCGGGGTCGAGCGGCGCTATCTCGTCATAGATGCCCTGTAACAGCACCCCCTCGTACCCGGCCCGCGAGGCCATATTCTCCGGGATCACGCGACCGGTCACCGACGGCACGCGTCGCGCGTTGTCGCGATACAGGTCCAGACGCGTGTCGCACAGCCCCGTCGTCCGGCCGTCGACGATCGGCGAGCTCGCTGCCAGCGCCGGTAGGATGGGGAGCACCATTCGGATCGCCGCGTGCAGACGCGCGAACTCGTCGTCGCCCTGAAACGGCAGGTTGACGTGCATGCTCTGCAGATTCGCCCACCCGTGTCCGTGGCAGTCAAAGATGCGATCGAATGTCGCATAAATGTCCCGGCTCTCGTGCGGCCACAGCGCGAGCTCGGCATACGGATCCATCCATGGGTGCATCGCCGAGGGCAGCAGGCAGGCGCCGCGCGGTTCGAGGAGCGCATTGACGCGCCCCACGTGCTCCTGAAACAGTGCACCGAGACCGGCCAGCGAGCGCGACGGTCCGTTCGTCTTGAGCTCGACGACGTGCAGCACGAGCTCGTTGGACCAGGCGATCGGTCCTAGCTCGACCTCGAACTCGTAGCCGCCGCCGACCGCGGCGAGTAGCTCGTCGGCCTCGGGTCGCACCGAGAGCGATTCGGTGTCGACGATCATGTACTCGATCTCGATGCCGTAGCCGTCAAATAGGTGCAGTGCCGGCTCGTCGTTCACGACCGCTCCTCTCCTCGTGCCGACCCCGCCGCTCCAGGCGGGCCAGGAACGTGCGCATCACGGCCAGGTAGAGCTCGTCCTTCAGGACCTCGTCCTCGTAGCCGGCCTCGATGTTGGGGTTGTCGTTGACCTCGATGACCAGAAAGCGATCTTCAGTCTCCTTGATATCGACCCCATAGAGTCCGTCACCAATCAGCGCCGCGGCTCGAACGGCGAGATCTACGGCTGCTGCTGGCACGTCCGCGATCGCGACGGTGTCGACCTTGCCGTAGTGACGCCGGTTTTCGTCCCGAACCTGCTGGATCTGCCAGTGTCCGCGCGCCATGTGGTACTTGCAGCCGTACAGCGGGCAGCCATCGAGGACGCCGACGCGCCAGTCGAAGCTGGACGGAACGAACTCCTGAGCGACGACCAGCTCCGACTTGCGGAAGAAGTCGTCGAGATGGTGCCCGAGCTCCGCCTCGTCGCGCGCCTTGACGACACCCGCCGAAAACGAGCTGTCGGGCCTCTTCAGCACGCACGGGAAGCCGAGCGCCGCGCCCACCTCGGCACGGTTGTCGCGGTGCACCACGAGTGTGCGCGGGTGGTCGATGCCGTGGCGCTCGAAGATCTCGGCCTGGTAGACCTTGTTGGTACAGCGCTCGATGGACACGGGATCGTCGATGACGACAAGGCCCTCGGCCTCGGCGCGGCGCGCGAACCGGTACGTGTGGTGGTTCACGTACGTTGTCTCGCGGATGAAAAGCGCGTCGTACTCGGCCACCCGTCCGAAGTCATCACGTCCGATCGTCCACGCTTCCATACCGAGCTTCTCGGCCGCGCGGACGAAACGCTGGATCGCGCGCTCGTTGGACGGAGCGTCGACTTCGTTGGGGTCGACGAGAATCGCCAGGTCGTAGCGGCCGGGTTTCGGCGTCGGCGCGGACGGCCGAGTGAAGAATCGCTGGGCGCGTGCGATGACGAACTCGTGATGGCTGTCGGGGATGTCGTCGAACGCGATCGGCCGCAGGGATTGCAGGCGCCACTGATCCGCACGTACGAACTCCGCGCGCATGAGCGGTACCGGGAAATAGTCGAATAATGCCTGGCACAGGCGGTCGTAGCGTTGTGCGAGGTTGCGCCCGAAGTAGATGCTCACCTCGAAGCGTTCCGCCTCGATGTCCGCGAGCGCGCGTTGCACGAGCGCTTCGACGCCCTCGGAGACAATCCGGATCACGGCCGACTGACGCAGGTCCTGCACCGTCGTGACCGAGGGCAGCGGCCTGTGTCCGCGCGCCGCTGCCAGCAGCGAGACGTAGTAGCCGACGCTCTGGTAGGCGTAGGTACGGCACAGGTTGAAGACCTTTGCCCGCCGCATCTCGACGAAGCGACGGTCGGTCAGATACTCGCGCGCCGGCACGATCTCGGTTCCGGGTATCGTGAGCGTCCACTCTCGCGGGTTCTCGACAACGAGTAGGACAGGCATGCGGGACTCCGTTCAGTCGGGCCGGTCGGCCGGCGTGAGCACCAGCAGGTTGGCGTCGTACGTCACGATGCCGAGAAGAATGGCTGCGATCAATCGGTCCATGCGTACGGCGTAGTAGTGGCTACCGAACAGCGGGTTGTCCAGCAGCGGGTCGGCCACCATCACCTTGCGCGAGCTGCGGTCATAGCCGCTCAGCACCACGAAGTGCCCGACGGGTTCGCCGCGGACGTCATCGTAGTGGTTGGCCCGTTCGCGGGAGCAGCCGTAGAGGTAAGTGGCGCTGAGTCCGGTCAGGATGGGGACGCCGCTGGCGACGTAACGGCGGATGAGACCGGCCTGGAGCTCGGTGTATCGGATCACACCGCCGAGCTCGAGGTACTCCAGGTAGGCCGCAGTGGCGTGCAGGAGCTTCGGCTTGCGCTTCGCTTCGCGCTGCGCGCGCAGTCGTTCCGCCAGATCAACGCCGCTGGCGAACCACGTGGGATCGAAGATCCGCAGATCGTAGGTGAAAAGTTCGGACCGGAAGCCTGCGCGCAGGGCGTGGCAGGCCAGCGACACGGCCAGCGTGCCGCCGCCGGGAAGGGGCGTCACCTCGGAAACGAGTCGCGACAGCGGTACGTCTCGGCCCCAGTAACGATACACGGCGTGCAGGCAGGTGGGGCCGCAAGTCGAGTCGTCGGGTTGAGGGAGGACACTCAGGTCGAGCTGGACGTGCTCCGCAACGCTGGCCGGGCGGGCGGTCGACGGCAAGCGGCGGCTGCGTGTCACG
>SPBQ01000429.1 GCA_004525875.1 Myxococcales bacterium | reverse complement strand
TTCCTGACCGAGCTCACGCTGGATCCGCCCGACGCCAGCGGCGACGAAGCCGGCCCTCCCCATCTCGACGAAGACTACCTCATCCTCTCGACCATCCATTCCGCCAAGGGCCAGGAATGGGACTCGGTCTACGTCCTGAACGTCGCCGACGGCTGCATCCCCTCCGACATGGCCACCGGCAAGCCGGACCAGATCGAGGAAGAGCGCCGCCTGCTCTACGTCGCCATGACCCGTGCTCGCGACGATCTGCACCTCGTGCACCCGCTTCGCTTCTTCAAGCGCCAGCAGCACCGCCACGGCGACAGCCACGTCTTCACGCCGCGCAGCCGCTTCCTCGACGATTCAATCCTGGATCGCTTCGAGCGGCGGGCGTACGGGCGGATGTCGGAGATGTCCAACGGCGGCGCACCGACCCGCGCCGGCTCCAGCACCGTGCGCGTCGACGTCGGCGCGCGGCTCAGGGCGATGTGGGATTAACGTCCGGCCCGACACCCGCCGGCATCGCGTTGTTCAGGCTGGCTCTACCGACTAGAGTCCAGCTCGCGCGGCGGCCAGAACCGGACGCGCGCGAGATTCTGACTGCCAATCGTGAGCGAAGCCCCCCCATCCTCCACCCCGTTGCCATCCCGCACGGCCCGCGTTCTGCGCACCGAGCGTCGACTCGTGCACTGGCTACTGCACTCCGCGTCGGCGCCGCCGGTCGCTCTCGAGCTCTGGGACGAGAGCCGCATCCTCCCCGATTCCGGCTCACCCATCGCCACCGTGAGGATCCGAACACGCAAGGCGCTGTACCGGATGCTTGCCGACCCGGAGTTCCAGATCGCGGGCTGTTACGTCGAGGGCGATCTCGTGATCGAGGGCGATCTCGTCGCTCTTCTCGAACTGGCTACCCGATCCGCACCGCGCAAGGGCTCCGTCCAGACCTCGTTGATCCACAAGCTCCGACGCTACCAGCTGGGGATCCGCCCGCACCACGCGCACAACAACATCCAGGCGCACTACGACGTCGGCAACGAGTTCTACCGGCTGTGGCTCGACCCGACGATGACGTACACCTGCGCCTACTTCGCAGACGACAACGCGACGCTCCACGACGCCCAGGTGGCGAAGATGGATCTCGTCTGCGACAAGCTCGGCCTGCGGCCCGGCGACCGGGTGGTCGAGGTGGGCTGCGGGTGGGGGTCGCTGGCGCTACACATGGCCGAGCGTTATGGCGCCAGCGTTCGAGCTTTCAACCTGTCGAGCGAGCAGACGAGCTACGCCCGCGAGCAAGCACGGACTCGCGAGCTGACGGGACGGGTGGAGTTCGTGAACGACGACTACCGAGCGGTCACGGGAAGCTACGACGCGTTCGTCTGCGTCGGCATGCTCGAGCACGTCGGCCTCCGGCAGTATGCAGAGCTCGGTCGGCTGATCGACCGCTGCCTCGTTGGCGGAGGTCGCGGCCTTCTCCACTCGATCGGCCGGCATCGCCACTTCCCCCCGAACCGATGGATGCAGCGCACGATCTTCCCGGAAGGCTACGTCCCCTCGCTACGTGAGATGATGGCCGTCTTCGAGGCCGGCGACCTCGTCGTTCACGACGTCGAAAACCTTCGAGATCACTACACGCTGACGCTCGAGCACTGGTTGGAGGGATTCGAACAGCATCGCGCCGAGGTCGAGCGTATGTTCGACGAGCGTTTCGTCCGTACATGGCGATTGTATCTCGCCAGCTGCATCGCGTCGTTTCGCGCGGGATGGCACCAGCTCTACCAGCTGGTGTTCACGCGTAGTGGCGAGAGCACGAGCTTACCGACTCGAAGACTCGAGCCCCGACGACACCGCTCGGCCTAGCGCTTCCCGTTCGAGCCCGGCCCCGGCTCCGACATGAGATCGCGAAGCCCGACCTCGCGCCCTTCCGCGTCGCGCAAGACCAGGCGCGGAAGGCGCTTCCCCGTGCGCCTGTCGCGCACGACGAGCGGCTCGTTGCCCCTCCCGAACACCCACCGATCCGACCAGTCACGCATCGCCGTGAGCACCGGCAACAGATCACGCCCCCTTTCGGTCAACTGGTACTCGTAGTGCTCGCCATGAGTGCCCGCGTCCACACGCTCGAGGATCTCGTGCTCGACCAGGTGCGCCAGCCGGTTGGTCAGGATGTTCGTCGAGATGTCGAGATTCTTCTGAAACTGCGCGAAGCGGCGGGCCCCGAAGAACGCGTCCCGGATGATGAGAAGGCTCCACCAGTCGCCGAAGGCCTCGAGCGCCTGGCCGATGCCGCAGTTCATGTCCTCGAATCGTCGCCGGCTCATGACACCAGCGAGGCTACCACAATTTACTTGCATTACGAAAGCATGCTCGATAGCGTCCGCTCCAACCTAAATAAGGAGCGCGAGATGTCACAAAGCACGGCCGCAAAGTCAGCACTCATCGTCGGCGTAGGACACACGCAGGGAGTCGGTGCGGCCGTAGCCCGGCGCTTCGCCCGCGAAGGCTTCGACGTCACCATCTTCGGCCGCAACGAGGCCAAGCTCGCCACAGCGCTCGAAAGCCTGAAGGCGATCAACGCCTCGGCCCGCGCCGAGATCGGCGACGTCACCGATGAGGCGACGGTCCGAAAGCTAGTCACCGACTGCGACCGCGCCGACGCCCCGCTCGAGGTCGCTGTCTTCAACGCCGGCGGCAACTGGCCGAAGGCCTATCTCGACATGGACGTCGAGTTCCTCGAGGAGATGTGGCGGGTGAACGCGCTGTCGGGCTTCATCTTCTCGAAGGCCGCGGTCGAGACGATGCTGCCGCGCGCACGTGGGACCATCATCTTCACCGGCGCATCCGGCTCGTTGCGCGGCAAGGCGATGTTCGGCGGCTTTGCACAGGGCAAGGCGGCGCTGCGCGCACTGGCCCAGTCGTGCGCGCGCGAGTTCGGACCGAAAGGCCTGCATGTCGCCCACGTGGTGATCGACGGTGCCGTCGACGGCAACCGCATCAACACGCTGCTGCCCGATCTGAAAGACAGGCTCGGGGAGGACGGGCTTCTCGGTCCCGATGGTATCGCCGAGAACTACTGGCACATCCACAACCAGCAGCGCAGCGCGTGGACCCACGAGCTCGACGTCCGCCC